>JAJAYD010000285.1 GCA_026786345.1 Chitinophagaceae bacterium | reverse complement strand
TGATATAGATGCCTCCCAATATTTTTGGCGTACCACCCAGCAACAAGAAATTGACCTGGTAGAAGATTTCAACGGTCAATTGACAGCTTATGAATTTAAGTGGGGCAAAAATCAGAAATTTCGTTTTCCACAAACATTTACTGATAACTATCCAGGTTCTAAAAGCTTCGTAATAACACCAGTTAATGTAGAGGAAGTATTGTTAGGTTAGCCATTTTGCAAGCTTAGCAAGCTGCCTTAATGAATATCTGACCGACAAAAAATTGATGATGAGAACAAAAAAGATATTATCTTAAAAACAAAAAAGACCTTCAATTGAAAGTCTTTTTTTTAAGTTGCGAAGGGAGGGTTCGAACCTCCGACCTTCGGGTTATGAGCCCGACGAGCTACCGCTGCTCTACTTCGCGATTTGGTCGGCAAAGATAAGGGCAGGTAACTTATCAGCCAATAGTTTTAAAAAGTATTTAATAATTTATTTTAAACGCACTCAATCCTGTTTCTTAACATTGGCCCCACGTGAGCTATTCATGTTTACAGTAGTGGCTGAACCTTTATAATAAATGTTAGCCCCGCCACTTGCCGATGCATTTATTTCTTTGTTAGCTGTTATTCTAATGGACGAAGCTCCTGAAGCTGATGCTTTGCAGGAGTTAACAACCAGCTCATAAGCATTTATTTTGGTTGCTCCACTTGCATCTATAGTTGCATGATCTGCGGTTCCTGAAAGTTTGGCTACAGAAGCTCCGCTCAGGTCTACATCTAATTCTTTAACATTTAGTATCGCCTTAATCTCACTTGCACCTGATACCCCAATTTTTAAAGCATCCACATTTATTGGTCCATTGGAAGTAGCGAACGAAGCTCCTGAAACATTTAAATTGGTAAGCGATTTAAAAGAAACATAGGCTTTCAATTTTCGGTTAGTCCATCCCATACCATTCCAAAGACCTCCATCAACTGAAATCTTTAGCACACCATTTTTAACCTCAGTTTTAATCTTATTATTATTTTTTTCTTCCCCGGCACTAATAGCTACTCCATTTTCGTTGCCTTGCGACAGGTAGAGCGATATGGTACCTGAAACTTCAATGGCCGAAAAGTCTCCAACGGTTCTTAATTCAACATTTTCATCGTATACAACATCCTGCGCTTTTGCGTTGGAAAAACCAATAGTTATCAAATACAACAGCACAAATAATTTTTTCATGTAGCAATTTGTTTTTCCGTGAAACGGAAAGCAAACTAAAAAGTTACAGGCTGAATGTAAATTTTACCCTTTATTTTTGCATCATACTTTTAGCTAAAAGTTACAAATTCCCGGGGTGCTTTCAATTTTGAAGGCTGAGAATATACCCGTTGAACCTGAACAGGGTAATTCCTGCGAAGGGAAGGTGAACATCATACTATTGTCCCCTCCTGCAACGCATTTTTTCCTCTGTTCCTAAAATTTTTAAAATTAAAAAAATGAAAAAAATTTTTGGAACCGTCGCTGCATTTTTAATCACTCTATGTCTTTCAGCCCAATACAGTATAAAGGGCTCCGTCATCAACCAGCAAACAAACGAACTACTGGAGGCTGCCACCATCAGTGTGTACATGAATGATCAATTAATTACCAATACTCTAACCAATAACCAGGGCAAATTTGAAATTCGTGTGCGCAAAACCGGCAACTATGTGGTTACAGCAGAGCATATAAGCATGCAAAAGAAAAGTGAAGAAATTACAGTAGGCAGCAAGCCTGCAGATCTTACACTGATACTACAACAAGGTGCTTACTTTTTAGAGCCTTTGGAAGTTAGGGCTTTAAGAGCGGGTACCAGTGCACCGTTTACCAAACAGAACATTGATAAAAAAACAATTGAAAGCCTGAACATGGGCACAGACTTACCAATCTTACTGGATCAAACCCCCTCGGCTGTTGTAAACTCCGATGCGGGCAACGGCGTAGGCTATACCGGTATTCGTATTAGGGGTAGCGATGCCAGCAGAATTAATGTAACCCTGAATGGTATTCCATACAACGATGCAGAAAGCCAGGGTTCCTATTTCGTTGACCTCCCTGATCTTGCTTCATCGTTAAACAGTATTCAAATTCAACGGGGCGTGGGCACTTCTTCCAATGGTGCCGGAGCGTTTGGGGCAACCATCAACCTTGGTACCAACGAGTTTAATGAGCAGGCCTATGGTGAAATCAATAACTCGTATGGCTCGTTCAATACATGGAAGCATACGGTAAAAGCTGGCTCTGGATTATTGCACGATCATTTTACCATAGATGCCCGCCTCAGCAAAATTTCGAGCGATGGGTACATTGACCGGGCTTCCACCAACCTAAATTCTTTCTACCTGTCAACTGCATGGGTGGCAAAAAATGCTTCGCTCCGGTTCAACATAATTTCAGGAAAAGAAAAAACATACCAGGCATGGAATGGCGTACCCGAAGGCCTTTTAAAAACCAACAGAACCTTCAATTCGGTTGGTACTGAAAAGCCCGGAGCGCCCTACGAAAACGAAACTGATAATTACCAGCAAGACCATTACCAGTTATTTCACAACCAGGCACTTTCAGCGCACCTTTCATTTAATACAGCCTTGTTTTTAAGCAGGGGCAAGGGCTATTACGAGCAATACAAAGCCAACCAGGCATACTCAAATTATGCGTTAACGCCGTATGTTTTAGGGAGCGATACTGTAAATACTACAGACCTTGTGCGAAGGTTATGGTTAGATAATTACTACTATGGACAGATAGCATCCCTTCAATATAAAAAGGGCGCTAACCAGTTAACTATTGGAGGAGGCTGGAACCAATATGATGGCAAGCATTATGGTGAAATAGTTTGGGCGAAGGTGGGCATACCCAAAGATTACAGGTATTATTATTTAAATGCTTTTAAAACCGATGTCAATGTTTACGGTAAATGGCAACATTCGCTAAGTAACAGGTTAAGTGCATTTGCTGATGTTCAATACCGCTATGTAAATTATACTATGAACGGGTTTAGAAACAACCCAACGGTAATAGTTAACCGGAAGTTTAATTTTGTAAATCCGAAGGCTGGCTTAACCTACAGCAACAATGGCTGGCAAACTTATATAAGTTATGCCCTTGGAAACAAGGAGCCGAACCGCGATGATTTTGAAGCTGGCATTAGTCAGCAACCTAAACACGAAACCTTGCACGATATAGAGTTGGGTACACAAAAGAAAAAGCTGAATTATGAATTTGGCGGCAATGTGTTTTATATGAACTATCACAACCAGTTGGTGCTTACGGGCAAAATAAATGATGTGGGTGCATACACCCGTCAAAACATACCGCAGAGTTATAGATTGGGTCTTGAATTGCAGGGGGGTATAAGGTTGTCGCAATGGCTGAACCTGGCAGCGAATCTTGCTTTAAGCAAGAATAAGATCAAAAATTTTACTGAGTATATTGATGATTACGACAATGGTAAACAATTGGAAGTAAACCATAAGAATGTTGACCTGTCGTTCTCGCCGGCAGTGATAGGAGGGGCTACCATTAAGGTTTCGCCGGTTAAAAATTTTTCAATTGACCTGGTCAGCAAATATGTTTCGAGGCAATACCTGGACAACACACAAGATGAGGCTCGCAGCCTGCAGCCGTATTATGTGCAGGATGTAAAATTTGCTTATGTACTGCGTAACAAATTATTTAAAGAGTGGAATATTGCTGCCCGGGTAAACAACCTGTTCAATAAAAAGTACGAGCCTAACGGTTATACATTCAGCTATAGGTACAATGGTGTTCAATCAACCGAGAATTATTATTTTCCAATGGCAGGCACCCATCTGATGGTAGCGTTGAATATTAAGTTGTAAAGCGGAATATTCAACCAATCTCCGCCTTCAAACTTTATAATTGAAGATGATGGACAGTGGCAAAATAACGCAAAGGCGTAAACTAAGAACGGGCTGAAATTATCAGCCCGTTCTTTTATAGAAAAAATAAGTTTTATTTAAGCCACCGGAGCGTTGCCATACTTTTCGGTCCAGTCAAGTATGCCACCTGTAACGTTGTAGGTATTGGTAAAACCCATATGCTCTAACATAAGGCAAGCCATACCACTGCGGTTGCCCGATCTGCAATAGCAAATAACTTCCTCGTTTTTTAGAGGCTCCAGCTCCTCAATGGCCATGTCTTGTATGCGACGTAACCTAAAGTGTGTGCCCCCAATATGAAACTCAGCACGTTCATTATCTTCTCTTACATCAATGAGGTTTAATTTTTCGCCGGCGTCCAAGCGGGCCTTCAATTCTTCAACTGTTATATTTTGCATGTTGGTAATTTTTAAAAATTATTATAAAGATGGAGGAGGCTGTACAACAGCAGCAGAGTCGATAACCGGTTTTTCGGTGCTTAGCCATAGGTCAATATTTTGACCAGCCTTAATTCTGTTATTTTGTTTTTGTCCGTCAGACAGCATAGTAAACTGCTCTGGGTTTTGCCTGTAAACAAAGGCTGCATCCATATTGGCTACACCGGCATCGGCAACCGGAGTAAAATTTACATTCATGGTTTTTAGTAAAATTTTCGCTTCAACAAAAGTGAGCCCAATTAGGTCCGGCACTTTCATTTCTTCGTCGCCAATACCATCGCCTAACACAAAACTAATCTTGCTACCCATAAAAATTTTGGTGCCAGCTTCAATGGGTTTGCCATCGTACAATTGCTCCAATACAGCGTTTTTGGCTATGTCGGGTCTAAAGGTGGTATCACCTATTTTTAATCCCAGGTTTTCCAGGTACATTTCGGCATTTCTAATGGAGAAACCTACCAGGTTGGGCATTTCGACCAGCGGCGGTTGAGACCTGTTTATGGTAAGGTAAATGGTACGGCTAACTTTAACCATTGACTCGCCTTCAGGAGACTGCTTAATTACCGAAAGCTTAGGTGCATCATCCAGGTAAACGGAGTCCTGTATCTCCACTTCAAACCCCTTGCTTTCCAACAACCTTCTTGCTTCATCAACATTTTTACCCACCAGCGAGGGTACCTTCTCGTACTTGCCGTGTTTGGTTATGTAATCGAGCGATCCAAAAAAAACCAGGATTAGGATTGAAGTGAGTAGAATAACCGCTACGATATTTACCCAAAGCGGTTTATGCGTTAAAAATTTAAACACTATAGATTATTTCTAATTGAAAATAAGTTAATAATTAAAACATTCGTCTAATATAGCCGAATAAAAATCCTTCAAACTCCAGCCCATGGCCTTCACCTGTTTGGGTACAATACTGGCCTCGCTTTGACCCGGAACGGTATTAACTTCCAACATGTACGGCTCCCCTTTTTCTTCGTTGTAAATAAAATCTATTCTCACTATTCCACGGCAGTTTAACAGGCTGTATACTTTTGTAGCAGCGGCATTAACTTTTTCAATAATACTGTTGTCAGCCTCCGCAGGAGTAATCTCATCGCTAAAACCGGCTACATATTTTGCTTCGTAATCAAAAAAATCTTTCTTACTAATTACTTCTGTTATGGGTAGTGTTACGATGGTTCCTTTCGATTTAAACACGCCAATGGTAAACTCGCGGCCTTTAATAAATTCTTCAACCAATACCTGCGGATCTTCCTTAAAAGCTTTTTCAAGGGCTGCCGGCAACTCCCCGGCATCTACCACTTTGCTCATTCCTATACTGCTGCCGCCATTGTTTGGTTTTACAAAAAGCGGCAGTGACAGTTTTCCTAAAACATCTGCAGCTTTTGGTGTTTTGTATTGAAACAGGTGCATGGATCTTGCAACGGAAATGCCACCAAACGCAGCAACAGCAACTGTAAAGCTTTTATTGAAAGTAAGTGCCGAAGTAGCAGCATCGCAACTGGTGTAGGGTATTTTTAGCAGGTCAAAATAGCCTTGTAATTTCCCATCCTCTCCCGGCGTACCATGGATACCGATCAGTACTGCGTCGAACAATATTTTACCGCCGTTGATGTTTAAGGAGAAGTCATTTTTATCAATTGAAATATCGTTGCCATCCGGGCCCTCGTACCACCAACCGGTTGGGTGAATATCGATTTTATAAACAACATATTTTTCGTGGTCCAGGTTCTTTTCAATAGTGATCGCACTCTTATAACTTATTTCTGCTTCGCCACTATAACCACCTGTTAAAAAAGCTATGTTTTTTTTACTCATGCCTGTTTATTTGCTCCGCAAAGAAAGTAAAAATAAGTTTACCCACTTGTTTTAGCTTGGAGATATAAAATACGCCGCTATGCCGGCTTTTTATTTGGATGAATGTAGGTGAAGGCTGAAAAACTTTGAGATGGATTTGTAATCTTTTGCAATGCACCGAAAGGCGACTTTTTTGTTTCTTCGGTTTCACCCATATCGTGCAGGATTACTATTATAAACCCGATAATTGATAATAGAAGCCCGGCAAAAAAGACTTTATAGGCAATGGACAGGTAGTTGAATTTTCTGGAAAGTACTTGACGTACTTCATACGATTCTTTAATCAACTCCACAAAAATTGCATTTTTATCTCCATTGAAAAACTCGGTCATGTCACTCAGGTACTTTTGCCAGTCAACATGTTTAAAATTTGGGTCAAGCCTGTCGAAACTGCCAAAAAAGAACTCTTCTTTTTTTGTGGAAACCAAATTTTTAACCTCCCAGTTTTCAAGAGGTTTGCTGGCCATAATGCTGTAAAATATTGTTACTGCAGAGCCAACCAACAAGCCTGCAGTTGGCAGCGCAAACCAGTTATTGTCCTCTAATTTTTTAAGTACCAGGGCTACTACCACCGAGGCCAAAATTGAATTTACCTGTATTAGTAATCCGGCCTTTTTATCCGCAATGTCAATCAGGTTAACATAATTTCTAAAGGCAATCTTAAACAAGTCTTCATTTTCTTTGCTGGTTGCCAAATGGACACCATTTAATCTTTCCGAATTTCTTTTTTCCTTCAATAGCTCAAGTCTTAATTTTTCAAGGCGCTTTTCAAGCTCAATATAATTTTTGCTGCGTGTGGCACCATACTCATGGTAAGCATAATGGGTATCAAAAGCATGGGTGATGAAATATTGTTTACATTGCTCCAGCCATTCAATTTGGGTGTAGGTTTTATTATTCCGTTTTTGCTCCTCCAGTTGCAATAGCGACAGCCTTTCCAATGCATCGGGCAGGCCAAGGTGTATGTCTTTGCCATCTCTTATTACTCTTTCTATTTTATTTAGTGGAGATTTATTGGTTTTTAGAAAGTTGATGTAATAGCGGATCGTTTTTCTCTCTTCTTCCTCAAGTCCGTTTTCATCAAAAAAAGTGTTAACCAGGTCCTCGTTATTTAGCAGAAGATTTTGGGCACCATCCCAACCCAAATCACAAAGAATAAGTGCTACAAGGCCCGGCTCGTATTCTGCTTTCGAAAGATCTTCAGCTTTGGCAATCTCCTTACAAATAATAACCGTTTCGTTTACAAACCTGAAGTCGTGAAAGAGAAAAATTTCGCTATGGTTTTCAGCGAATTGATAAAAAAATTCGAGGGCTTTTTTTACGAGACTTTTTTCAGCTTTAGACATGGAGTGGTATTTTGGCCCTGTTTTTAACAGCTTTAAGATAAGATAATCAGCTAAATATTTAAAGACCATTTTGCGGTTTCCCCGGTATGCTACCAAAATCTAGGTGGTATTTGTTTCTAAAGGCGTGTATGTAAACGGGTGCAAGAAAATTAAACTGGAAGCGCAGGTACAATTATTTGCAATTGCGTTAAGTGGAATACCAATTGCAAAGGCAAGGGTGGGGCTGTATTCTAATGCATTTAACAAAAACGGCTACCTGGAATTTGGACAATCAGAAACCATTGGCAACATCCAGCAATACTTTACCCGGATTGAAAAAAAATTAAAGAGTTACGTCAGAAAAAATAATATTTCAGGTAGGGCGCTTTTTTACAATTTTTACCTTCATTTCCAATTTTTGTATTTCCGAAAACCAACCTTTCTTTTTTCTTACAAATTCATCAAAAGGGTTTGGAATAACAAATAACGATTTCAGCGTTCCAGGTTCTCTAAATGGGTTTGCTTTTGCTGGCTGTTTTTTATTCTCAAGCATACGATTAGTTTTAAGGGCCGAATGTTATAAATGTTTAATAAATATCGTTCTTTTTATCAAATAACTTACTCAAATAAAAATACAAGAACTCAAACAGATTCATTTGTTTTTGTTTTAAAATGTTTGCCGGCACTTCCATATTTGGGTTACGACAATATCTTTAAATACTTAATTGTTACAGCCTTTTAAGTATATCTATCACATCGTTAACAGGAGTATCTTTTTTGTACGATGCCAAAAGCTTACCCTGCTTGTTGTATACTGCCGTAAAGGGTGTTTTTTCAAGGCGATAAAAGTTTTTAACGGTATAGGCCAAACCCTCAGAGCCTACAAAAATGTTGGGCTGGGCCAGGGTGTTATACTTTTTTTCGAAAGGAATTAATTCCCGCGGATCAACAAAAGTTACAAAAAGAACTGAAGCTTTTTTAAACTCGTTCAGCCTGGGGAAAAGCTGGTCCATCAGCAAAATGCAATGATCGCAATTGGGCGAAAAATAGATAATTACCACGGGCTTATTACGGGGAAGATCTTTGTTTTGCAGGTAAGCGCCGTTTGTTTGCATAATTTTAAATGCAGGTATTTCGGAGATGCTTTTCTTTGCAGCATTTTGGCTGTTTCCACACACCGCTATTAAAAGTAACATCAAAATAAAGCCTGTATTTTTCATTAAGAAGATGTTTGTTTTTAGCAATTAAAAAAATGTAAAGTATGGTGCAAACAAGTATTGTAAAATTCTTACCGGTAGTAACTTATTTCAAAAGGTGCTGTCAACTCTAAAATTTAAATCCCAGGGTAGCTACAATATTTCCCCGGCTGCCCGATTGTTCTGCAAACGTATTGGGCTTGTCGTTTAACCTATAGGGGAAGTTTACGTCTTTTATAAAATTATGAACATAGGTAAGATCGATAAACATTCCATGGTTACGATATCCTAATCCGCCGCTGGCTTGTACTCTGCGTGCTTTTAACATATCACTTTGTTCATAAGGATTGCCATAGAAAGCGCCACCAGCTCTAACCATAATGGTATTAAACTTCAATTCACCACCCACTTTAAAATTAAATGCTCCCTTGTAATAGTCTTTAATTTTATCATTAAGTGATTGATAATAATTTACCCCTGTTGCATCGCCACCATCACTTGAGTAAAAGCGGGCACTCCGGTAATTTACATATTCAATATCAGCACTTATAAATCCTCTTTGCTGCCTGGTATCGTTTACTTCTCTTAATACATAACTGGCGCTGGCAATGGCACGCCATGGAGTGGTCATGTTATATTGGCGGTCGCCGGCATTACCACTATTTAAATTGTCGCTGGTTTCGGTAAGGGTGCCATTTCGGGTAAATTTTTCAGTATCAGTTGTCATTGCAGCCCTTATGTTATCTCTAAAAGATAAAAAAGATGGAGTGTGTAATGCAAGGCCCAAACGCAGGTATTCCTGCGGTTTGTAAATCATACCAATTTTAGCGTTGACACCTACGCCACGGCTGGTAGATTTTTCGGTAAATTCAAAATAATTGAAGTTGTTATTTGGGTTGGTTGTTGCATCACTCTCTTTAAAACGTAAGTCTCGCTGGTAATAAATCACAGGTACGTTAACACTGCCTCCAAAATACAACCTGTCGCTCATGTTGGCAGCAACTGCCAGAGAAATTTCGTGATAGCCTCCTTTGGTAGTTATTTCATTTTCCTGGTTAACGCCCTCAACGCCCGGTCTTGCTACCGATGCCTGGCTTTGATAACCCAATTTACCGTTGGCCATAAAACTATCAACCAGGTAAGTACGAAAGGCAAGCGAAGAACCAAATATGTAATTGTTTTCTGCTGCGCTTGGGCTGGCATTGTCTTTCGCTAACTCCTCTAAAAATTGCTCGGAAAAAGAGCTCACGTCGTTTTTGCCCTTATAAAAAGTTCGGTTATTGAAACTGGCTAGTTGGTTTACCGACAGGGAAAATGCACTGCTTGTCCAACGTGAGCCAGGCCTGCCCAAGCCGCCAAAAATAAAGCCGGTAGCTCCATAGCTAAAAGCATTTTTCTTGTTGGCAGAATTATTTCCCCGGTAGTTAAATTTATTATTATTAAGAGCAAAGCCAGGCGAAAAAACGAACTCGTTGGTTTTAAATAATCCAATACCCGCAGGGTTCACATTGTTAGCAGATATATCGCCCCCAAGGCTGCCCATAGCACCACCTATGGCCATGTTGCGGGCCGTACCATTTTGCGTAAACCAACTATTGCGTAAGGCATCATCAGGTAGCTGCGCTTTTGCTAAAAAAGAAAAGCCTATAGTTGTAATAAGAAGTATATATTTTTTCATTTCATTTTTAGTTAACGATATTGAACAAGGCTTAAAAAAAGCAGGACATTAACCTGCTTCATTTATAAATCGAGATCAAAAAAATTAATTTCGTGGAGGTCGCGAGGTACCGGTACTGCTTCCCGTACTGTTGTAGCCGCCGCTTCTGCCGCCTGCGCTATTGCTGGGCGCTGAAGTTGATGTTGAAGTTCGGGCGGGGCGGTCATAACTGTTATTTGAACTATTGCCTCCATCGTTGTCAGTGGTAAAAACTTTCTTCACCAGGTTACCAAAGTTTCCATAAGAGGCGCCTTTGCTGTAGTTGGTGTTTTGGTTGTTATACCGGGTGTTCATGTAAGTAGCCAGGTTACTTTTGCCTGTAACACCGGTATATACTTTAGGATTTTTGTAATAAATAACCGGGAATGCAGCCGAGTAATAACCGCCATAGCCATAGTAATTAGGACTGAAACAACCTGAATATAAGTTGGGAGATCTCCAGTTGTTAAAAACATACGGGCTGTTGTAATAAAAATTAGAATTATAGGTATTGTAATCGTACCTGCTATCGTACCAATAAGCATAGTCGTCAATATTTTGCCAGCGATCCCTGTTTTGGATCTTCATGCGTAAAAATCGGTCGTCCTGGCTGGTAATATTTTCCTGGTACCTGTCGCGGGTGGTGGTCGCCTTTGCAGTATAAGCAATCTCTTTGGCAGGCGAATAATAAACATCATCAGGAGTTTGAGCTGACTTGTAAGCAGTGGAGCAGCTAACAAACACAACCGATGCAAAAAATAAGAGGATAAATGTATGTTTCATTTGAATAGGTTTAAAAGTTAAATCACGATGAAGTTACTACTTTTGGTGCGCTTAAATTCTTTAGCAAATTAGTATCAAATATTCAGCCGTTTAATATTTTTCCGGTGGTTTGTTGTTAATAAATCTGTAAGAATTTTAACCCCTAACAAAACAAATAAAAGTAGCAAGAAAGGAAAATTATGAGCAAAGAAATAACCAGCAGGGAGCAGGATTACAGCCAATGGTACAACGACCTTATTATTAAAGGTGGATTGGCGGATTACAGTGCTGTAAGAGGGTGTATGGTAATAAAGCCGTATGGCTTTGCCCTATGGGAAAATATGAGGGATGTCCTGGATAAAATGTTCAAAGATACCGGTCATCAAAATGCCTATTTTCCATTGTTCATACCTAAAAGTTTTTTAAGTAAGGAAGCTGCCCACATTGAAGGTTTTGCAAAAGAGTGTGCGGTGGTTACGCATTACCGGCTAAAGACCGATCCCGACGGCGGTGGACTTATTGTTGACCCTGACGCCAAACTTGAGGAGGAACTTATTATTCGCCCAACAAGCGAAACCATTATCTGGAACACCTATAAAACATGGATACAAAGCTATCGCGACCTGCCTTTGCTTATAAACCAGTGGGCTAACGTAGTAAGATGGGAAATGCGTACCCGGTTGTTTTTGCGTACAGCAGAATTTTTGTGGCAGGAAGGCCATACGGCACATGCCACTGCAAATGAAGCTATTGCCGAAACCCGCCAGATGCTTGACATTTATGCAGAGTTTGCAGAAAGCTGGATGGCCATGCCTGTAATTAAAGGTGTAAAAAGTATTAATGAACGTTTTGCCGGTGCAGTCGATACCTATTGCATTGAAGCGCTGATGCAGGACGGCAAAGCACTACAGGCAGGTACTTCACACTTTTTAGGGCAAAACTTTGCAAAGGCCTTTGATGTAAAATTCAGTGATAAAGAAAACAAGCTGGATTATGTATGGGCAACAAGCTGGGGCGTAAGTACCCGATTAATTGGTGCATTGGTAATGGCCCATAGCGACGATGATGGGCTGGTGCTTCCTCCTAAACTGGCACCGATACAAGTAGTGATAGTACCTATTTTTAAAGGGGATGATCAAAAGCAATTGATTGATGAAAAAGTGCGTGCCTTTGTAAAAGAATTAAAGCAGGCAGGTGTAAAAGTTAAATACGACGACAACGAAAACAATCGCCCCGGTTGGAAGTTTGCCGAATACGAAATGAAAGGAGTGCCTTTACGAATAGCAATAGGCGCAAGAGATATTGCTAATAACGTAGTAGAGGTAGTTCGCAGAGATACCAAAGAAAAAATGTCGATGCCAATTGAAGGGTTGACAGTAAACATCATCAAACTTCTGGACACCATACAGGAAAGCATTTACAATAAAGCATTTGCTTATAGGTCAACCCATATTACCCCGGCAGACACGTGGGAAGAGTTTATGGATCTGTTGGATAATAAAGGTGGTTTTGTTTCGGCTCATTGGGATGGCACTCCCGAAACAGAGGACAAGATTAAGGAATTGAGTAAAGCAACAATCAGGTGTATACCACTGAATAATGTTGAAGAAGCAGGTAGCTGTATATTGACCGGAAATAATTCTACAGAAAGAGTATTATTTGCCCGGGCATATTAAAAGTTTTAGTAGGTTGTAACCAGTTTCTTTTTTTGTCATCATACCAAAACTAATTGAGCTCATGGATTTTATCAATCAGCAGACGACACCCCAGCCAGTACCAAAAAATTGGTTAGTCGAATCAATTTTAGCAACCATATTTTGTTGCTTACCCTTTGGCATTGCCGGAATTGTTTTTGCCGTTCAGGTAAATAAGTTATACGAAGCAGGCGATTATGAAGGTGCAAGGCAGGCATCGGACAATGCGGGGAAATGGACAAAAGTTAGCTTTTGGGTTTCTGTTGGAGGAATCGTTTTATGCATTTTGTTTGTTACCTTATTCGGAGGCATGGCTGTTTTAAATTCTTTTCGTAATTAATTTTATTCTAAGTGAAAAGGGCAGTAGCATTGGTAGTACCCGCTGCAATTATATCAGGCATACTGTTGTTTTATTTTCTGTTTGATGCACGAAAAACTACCTGGTTACCCCAATGCCCTTTTCACTTACTTACAGGTTTTTATTGCCCGGGCTGTGGCTCGCAAAGGGCGTTGTCTTCAATACTACATGGGGAATTTTTGCAAGCCCTGCGTTTTAATGTACTATTGATTGCAAGCCTGCCTCTTCTTATGTACTCGGCCACAGTTATGATCGTCAACAAAACAACCGGTAACCACATTGTTCAAAAATTTTTTTACAGTGCTTCATTTGGCAGGATTGTTTTAATAGTCATCCTTGCATTTTGGTTCTTGCGTAACCTTCCGTTCTTTCCGTTTACCTCGTTGTCGCCTAACGATCATTGACTTTATAACTATTCCCCTTGATTGTATTTCTTTCCTCTCATTTAAAAGCTGTTTAAAAATGATGATGTTTTATAATACCAGCAGCAGTTTTCCATAGCTTCTTCGTCCCATTAGCCAGCTAACGGGATCATTTCATCTGTAGTCCCGATAACTATCGCATAGGCGTCAACCTACTAAAAACTTAAATCATGCTATAATCCTTATCAGGCAATGTTTTGAAGCGAAAAATAAACTGTAAAAATTAGAAAATTATGACTAACAAAATCATGTGGAAAAAGTCGCTATGAAAAGATGCGGTACAAGGGAGTGACACAAGAATGTACCATTGAAAAACAAATGTTGGTTCTCAAAAAGCACCCCAAGTTGACGCTTGTGCGATAGCTATCGGGATGGCATCTTCAGTTTCAAAATAAAAGTTTCAGATTAAATTTAAACAGCTTCTTATAAATCAATAAACTTGAATATCGTACCTCAGGCCTAACAAGTAACTTTACTTTTTTAATAATTAATCTTTACTCAATTGATCATAGCACAATTACAGGAAACAGTAGCATATATCAGGCAACAATGCAGTACGCCTGTACAAGTAGGCATAGTACTGGGCAGCGGCCTGGGAAATTTTATTGCGGAACTTTCTGTAGAGAAAGAAATTTCTTACAACGACATTCCCCATTTTCCGGTAAGCACAGTGGAAGGCCACAGTGGCAAATTGATTTTTGGTGAGCTGGGTGGAAAAAAGATTGTAGCTATGGCAGGCCGGTTTCATTTTTATGAAGGCTATACACCACAACAGGTTTCATATCCTATGCGTGTGATGAAACTGCTCGGCGTAGAAACGGTTTTAATTTCGAATGCAGCCGGCGGTACCAACCCGCATTTCAAAGTAGGCGACCTGATGATCATTAAAGACCATATCAGCTTTTTTACCATCAACCCCTTGATAGGTAAAAACGAAAATGATTTAGGGCCACGTTTTCCTGATATGAGTGAACCTTATAGCAAAGAACTTATTGCCAAAGCAAAAAGCATTGCTGAAAAACTTGAAATTCCGGTACACACCGGTGTGTATACCGGCGTAACCGGCCCCACCTTTGAAACCAGGGCCGAGTATGCATTGATAAAACTGGCAGGCGGCGATGCAGTGGGCATGAGTACGGTGCAGGAGGTTATTGCAGCGGTGCATTGCGGTATAAAGGTTTTTGCCATGAGTGTGATAACTGATATAGGCATACGCGACGAAGAAAATACCATCACCCACGCCGAAGTTTTGCAGGCAGCAAAAGATGCGGAACCTAAACTGACCATGATATTTACAAAACTTATAGAGAGCTTATAATTGTAAAAGGTGCACGACAATCTTACGTTGCTTCTGTGTCTTTAATTAGCTTTTATCTCAGCGTGTTTGGTAAGTTAAGCCTGACACCTTTAATATATTTTTAGCAGGTTTACCTTTACTTTGCGCTGGCATCGAGCGTATATCACCTCTTCATGGACAGCAAACACATCTTCTATTCTCTTTTATTGGCATCGGCGCTTTCACTTGGTGTAGTAAATGGTGTTGTTGCACAAAGTTTGCCTTCAATTAACCGCCCCGGTAGTAGTACCAGCCAGCCTCAATATGATAGAAACGGAAGAGTTTTGCCCAATGCCAGCAGGCAGGATACCGGCTTTAAAAAACGCGATAACCTGGCGGATTCAATAACCATCAATTACCGGTTATTTGACTCAACCCGTGTTTTATATCTTGACTCTTCCATCAACAATTTTTACAACCGTTACCCTGTGCCGCCCGACTATGTTACCCTTAGCAATTTTGGAGCGGCTGCAAAATCAATATTATTTAAGCCCATGCTTAAACCGGGCTGGGATGCCGGTTTTCATGCCTTCGATATTTATCGTTTACGGGTTGAAGACACCCGCTTTTTTCAAACCACCCGACCGTATACTGAACTGGGATATTTGTTGGGCAGCACGTCTGAGCAGATGGTAAATATTGTACATACGCAAAATGTACGTCCTAATTTCAACCTGGCTTTTCAATACCGTTTTATTAACTCACCCGGTAATTTTAAAAACCAGAACACCAACCACAATAGCTTTAGGATAAACAGTAATTATACCAGCAATAACAAGCGATATAATGCTTACCTGGTTTTAATCACCAATAAATTTCTTGCATCTTAAAAGGGCGGTGTTCGCTTCGACAGTGTTTTAAACGATAACCGGTTTAACGACCGTTTTTTAATTACTACACGCCTCGGCGGTGACCCGCTTGCAGGAAGAAATTTTTTCAACACATCTGTGAACACCGGCAATCTTTACAAAGAAAATATTTTTCTGTATCGCCAACAATACGACCTGGGCCAGAAGGATTCCATCATTGTAAATGACAGCACTACCATTAGACTTTTCTATCCCCGCATACGTTTTCAACACACGCTAAAACTGTCTAAGCAGGAATTTCAGTTTAAAGACCAGGCCATTTACGAATCCAAGAGCGATGATTACAAGGAGTTTTTTAATTACACTTTATTGCAGGACACCGTTCGTTTTATAGATAAATGGTCAGAGGTTCAAAACGATTTCAGCATTATTTCATTTCCTGAAAAAAATAACCCCAACCAGTTTATAAGAGTAGGAGTGGCACTGCAAAACTTACAGGGCAACTTTACCACTTTCTCAAAAAAGTATTACAATGCTTCGCTAAATGGTGAGTACCGAAACAGAACGAGAAATCAAAAATGGAACCTTGCCATGAACGGCGAATTCTTTCTTGCAGGTTTAAATGCTGCAGACTATTCTGCACGCATCAGTCTTCAAAGAGTACTGAGCCGCAAATTGGGTTCTATTGAAATTGGTTTTCAAAATGTAAATAGAAATCCTTCGTTCGTTTTTAGAAGCGAAAGCAATTTTCCCGTTATCGTTCCAACTGATTTAAAGAAGGAAAACATTACCCGTTTGTATGGGTCAATTAATAATGCAGCAGGCCGGTTTTCGTTAAATGGCGAATACTTTTTGGTAAGCAACTACACTTACTTCGATAATTTTTTTGCAGCCAACCAGGAAAGTAGCTTGTTTAATGTGTTGCATATCTGGGGTCAGAAGACTTTTAAATTGTCAAAAAAGTGGAGCTTCTTTTCCGAGGTGCATGTTCAAAAGGAAACGGGCAATCCCCCGGTTAATATTCCTTTCATTTATACCAACAATCGCATAACGTTAAATGCAAACCTGTATAAAAATTTGTATTTGGCAACCGGCATTGAAGGTCAGTACAACACACCTTTTAAGGCCGACAATTATTCACCGTTCATTGGCCAGTTTTTTTACCAGGATACGTATTCCATTGCCAACCGTCCGGTCATTAATGCCTTTTTCGATTTTAATATAAAAAGCTTTAAAGCTTATATAAGGGCCGAAAACCTGAATGCCTTGCGGGTAGGTAACGGCGGTGTAAATTTTACCAGGGAGAACCAGGTAGCACCGCATTATTATAGCCGTGGTCTTTGGATCCGCTTTGGCATTTTCTGGACTTTTGTCAATTAAATGTTTTCTTCAATCCATTTCATAACCAACAGCTTTCAACTGGTTTCCACGCCGGGTCCTGGCTTTAAATTGGTTTTCATAATTTTTATGTAAAACTTATTTTCGGTCCTTACAAAATAGGCCATAGGCTTAAGTCGTTTGTATATTTACAGTGATTATGAAAAAATTCTTCGCCTCTATACTGGCAGTGTTATACTTTACCGCAAGCAGCGGCACGGTATTGAACCTGCATTATTGTATGGGCAAGCTGTCTTCTGTTGAGGTGGACAATCTTTCTGTAAAGAGTTGTATGTGTGGCCCGCAAGAACCCAAAAGTGCCTGTTGCGGCGACGAAATAAAAGTATTGAAAGTTAGCAATGTTCACCAGGCATCTGTAGGTGATTTTTCAATGGATGTTCAGACAACTGCTTTGCCCACTGCGGTATCACTCATGGATGTTTCAAAGTTAACAGGTGAACAAATAAGCAAGCCATACGCTCACGCTCCCCCTGATATTCCGGTTCCTTCTGCAAATATTCTTCACTGCGTTTTCCTTATATGATTTTTTTTATAATTGAAGATTGCTATTTGCGTTTTTGCAAATAGAACGAACATTATTACACTATAAAAATCATAACAATGAAAACTATAAATTCTTTTTTAGCCATTCTAATGGCTGTCTCGTTTATTTCCGTTGCAAATGCCCAGTCAACTAAAAAGCTTTCAAAAGAAACCATACAGGTTTGGGGTAATTGCGAAATGTGTAAGTCTGGAATTGAAAAGGCTGCAAAAAATGCCGGTGCTACCAGCGCCGACTGGAATGTTGACACCAAAATGTTGGCGGTAACATTTCCGACAGAAAAAATCTCTTTAACTACCATTGAAGAAAAGGTTGCCGCTGTAGGGCACGACACAAAAAATTATACTGCACCAGCTGCAGCTTATATCGCACTGGCGGGCTGCTGCAAATACGAACGCAAAACCTCCGCTGATGTAAGTGTTGCCCCATGCTGTGCAAATGGTTGTACTATGGGTGATTGTTGCAACACAAATGGAACCTGTAAAGACAATTGCCAGGCTGTTACTTCGGTCCGGACCTGTTGCAAAGCTGCGGCTTTAAAGGAAATGACTTGTACCAAAGGCGCTTCATGCTGTGCTTCCTCTAAAAAAAGTTAAATTATTTTATATGAAAAAGATTTTTGTAATTATTGCGTCTTTACTGGTAATACAGTCAGAGGCCCAGTTTAAACAAGCAACGTTGCAGGCAAGTGGATTAACCTGTGCTATGTGTTCGAAAGCAATTTATAAATCGCTGGAGAAATTAGTTTTTGCTGAAAAAATTCAGTCGAATATAAAAGAGTCTTCGTTTACCATAACATTTAAGCAAAACGAAGCAGTAGATTTTGATGCAATCAGGAAGGCGGTTGAAGATGCAGGTTTTGCGGTGGCTAATCTTAAAGTTACAGCAAACTTCAACGATGTGTCTGTTGCTAATGATTCACATGTTGTGGTTGATGGTAAGAGTTTGCATTTTTTAAATGTAAAGTCCCAGGTACTTAAGGGCGACAATGTGTTACAGGTAATTGATAAAAAGTTTGTATCGGATAAAGTGTATAACAAATACGCTGCTGCTACAAAAATGCAATGCTTTACTTCGGGCGTAATGGAAAATACAACGGGTAAGCAAGGTCAATCCACAGCCACAAGAATATATCACGTAACTATATAATCATTAAAAAATAAGTGGTTGCAGTTAAGCAACTGCAACCACTTTTAAAACGACATTATGAAACGACTATTGGCCTTAGTAATACTTACTGTGTTTGCAACAACTGCCAGTTTTGCCCAACCCAAAATTGGAAGTAAAGCACCTGAAATAAATCTGCCTAATTTAAATGGCGGCACCACCAGTCTTTCCTCGTTAAAGGGTAAAGTTGTGCTGATAGATTTTTGGGCATCGTGGTGTGGTCCGTGCAGGATTAATAACAAAAAAGTGTTGCCTGTTTATAGCAAATACCACGACAAGGGCTTTGAGGTTTATGGCATTTCAATAGACGATAGTAAAGCTCCGTGGCTGAAGGCAGTGAAGCAGGATAAATCGGAGTGGATACATGTGATAGATACCAAAGCTGCTACCGGCAACGAGTTAACCCAAACATGGAATATTCAATACATACCTTCTACTTTTTTAATTGATAAGGAGGGCAGGGTTGTGGCCCAGGGCCTTGAAGGCAACGAACTGGAAAGTCTACTGAAAAAGATGTTGTAATCATTTAAAACTTTTTACAATGAAACAGATTATTTCATGGGTGTTTCTCATGCTAACATCCGGCGCTATGTACGGACAGGAGCTGTATGTGTTTAGCGAGCCTGCCTCCAACATGCCCTCAAAGTCAATAGGCGCCAGGTTTTCAGCTAAATATCCTAACACAAACAATGGTAAGTTTACCCAACGTTACGTGCCTGAGGTTATGTTTGGTATTGATAAGAACTGGATGGTACATGTGTCTGGTTCGGTTAGCAATTATTACCATAAAAATATGGAGGTTGATGGGGGAAAGCTATACGTGAAATACCGTTTTTACAGCAACGATGAGGTACATAAACATTTTAGAATGGCGGCCTTTGCAGATGCCGGTTTTAGCAGGCATCCATACACCTATATGGATGCCAATTTGGATGGTGATAATGATGGCGTGCAGGGCGGTATCATAGCTACGCAGCTCATAAATAAACTGGCCATTTCGGGTACGGCTTCCTATCTTAAAATATTTAAGCCAGCCAACAAAACAGGGGTCAATCCCTCCTTGGCTTACAATATGCTAAATTATTCCTTGTCTACCGGCTACCTGCTATTTCCCCGGGAGTATGTTGATTACAAACAGACGAACCTAAATCTTTACGTGGAGATGCTGGGCATGAAAGCTTTGGGTAAAAACGACTACGGATTGGATTTGGCTCCTGCAGTTCAATTAATCTTTAACAGCAATTCAAAAGTAAACATCGGGTATCGATTTCAGGTGGCAGGCAACATGACACGAATTGCCAAACAGCAATTGTTAGTAAGCCTGGAGCATACATTTTTTAATGCCTGGAAATAGCTTGAGTTGTTTGTAATAAAGCTTAAGCTTTGTTTTCAAAGAAGGTAACCGTACCACCCACCCAGGTTTTGTTTTGATTGTAGCGGACACCAATCATTTTACCCTTACTTAATCTTGCCAAATTGGTGGTCGCTATGGGGCGTGGTTCGCCATCTTTCCAAAAATAAAATATCCGTATTTCAGCTTTGGCTGGTTCGTCAGGGGTTGGTATTACTTCAGCATATTTAACCTTGCGTTGCAGTATCCAATTCTCCGGGTCTTTTATGGCTTCAATATCGTGTGGAGTAACATCAATTACCACTCCCTGCCCGGCAAACGAAAAGAGTGGTTTTAATACATAATTTTCAAGATCGGCGGGTATGTTTGGTAACGTATTTAAAAAGCGGGTCTCGGGTACGTTGGGGTGTGTTATAAAAGGCATGGTGTATTTGCATATGCGATAAAACCAATTGGGATGCGGCAGCCATTCCACCTCCAGCGGCTCTAATAATAGCTTTCCTTTTTGCTGCAATGCTGCCGACTGTTGTTGCAGGTCGTCAAATATAATGCGGTTGTAAATTCTCTTTATTTCGGTCTCTTTTCCATCCAATAAATAGTACAGTTTATTCTTTTTTTGAATCAATTCAGTAAGGCAAACAGGCTTAATGCCCACAAAGTCTTCCGTACAATAAAAATCAATTTTCGTTTTTTGTTGATGTGGAAGAATTTCGAGCAGTATTACATTTTCTTTGGGATGGCCTCCCAGTATAATTTGCTTTAACTCCTCCAGGTAACTTTCGCGGTTATAGCCACTGAGGTAAGCGCTAAAATTTGAAGGTATGTTGAACACTTTTGAGAAGGTGTCAATTTGTAAAACCTGGAAAGCAAACAGGGTGGGGAAGCCCTGCATTTCGATGAGTTGTGGTTCCAGTTTTCCATCTTCATTTTCGCAAACACCAAAGTCGAAAGCAATAAACTGGCATCGGTCATTCTCATTTGGCACTCTTACATTTTCCGGAATTGCACGAGCAGATTGTTCTTTAAACTCCGGAGAAATAATTACGTCCACAATACTTTCGCACGCCGAAATCATTTGGTCAGTAAACTCTCTGTTACAAAAAACCGGCGTTTCAGCAATCCTAAACTCCAGGGCATTTGGATGCGCTGCATTCATTTCATTGAGGTATTCTTGGTATTTTTCTTCTGTAAATTCAGCATTGTACTTTTTGCGTATTTCAGGTATCATAGTCAATATTTGAAGTGAGAAGCATTGGCAACGATTTTGTTAAAATTAATTGAAAGAGTAAGTTACGATGCCTGCTGAAAAAATATAACAGGGCTACACTTCCATTTGGTTGTTACAGCATCTGCCTGTCAAATGTCAATGATTTGCTTATGCATCTTAATCAATTAAAAGGAAGGTTTTAAAGTGAAGCCAACTCCCCGGCAGTTGCCGATTTCAAAAAATTAGGTAAGATGTGGCTATATGTAAACATGATTTTATCAGGATCGTTCAGGTGGTCAATCATGCTCTGCCATTTCTCCTCGCCATAATTATCGATGATGGTTTTCTTCTTATCCTCCCGCTGCAAATACATGCTCATCCCTTTTGCGTCGGCCTCGGGGTGAAACTGTGTACCAAAAAAATAATCATTAAACCGTACAG
This sequence comes from Chitinophagaceae bacterium, assembly GCA_026786345.1. Lineage (GTDB taxonomy): Bacteria > Bacteroidota > Bacteroidia > Chitinophagales > Chitinophagaceae > Segetibacter. The sequence goes on along the minus strand of JAJAYD010000285.1, from coordinate 4,529 downwards.
CCATTACCGCCCGCTCGTAGGGTACATGGGGCCTTTCTTTTTCTATAGCCAGTATAGATGCATTCATTTCAGAAAGCCGGTCGTAGTCGGGTTCAACCACCTGGTAATCCCTGCTATCCATAGCATAAAAAGGATCGGGCAAGCCCTCGAACATGGTCTCGTTTTGCGCCATAGATAACATATGGATAGGGAAAATTCCGAAAGCGGTAGAGTTGCGTTTCTTAACCTGGCCAATTTTAAAATGACGGGCCATTAGTTGAAAACTGTGGCAGATAAAAAACACGTGTTTTTTGTTGCTTTGTACAGGGTCATTATTCCACTGCTCCATTTTGCCGAGCCAGTTAAAATAGAACGTTTCCCAATCTGAATCCGTACTGTCTAATGGTGAACCTGGTCCGCCTGAAGAAATATAAATATCGTAGCTGGTATCAGGTATTTGTTTTTGAAGTCTGACTTCAAATTCGTCTCTGATTATTTTGTAATCCTGTTGCCTTCCCCAGTCATCAATAATCTGTCTTATGCAACGCATACCCTGGTTTTCCAACCCTTCATATAAATCCAGGATAGCTATACGAACCATTTTCTTCTCACTTAATTCCATTGCTGCAAAAATACTATTTAAATTAAAAACTGCCTGTTAAGCGGATGTGATAATCCCTACAGCACAGGTTGTCAGTTTGTGTTAGCTCACTGCATAATTATAATATCAGTAGCTACTCTGTTAGTTGGGTATGCTATAAAAAAGTACTCGTCGCCCTTGTGATAATGACGGGTTAACGCATCCAAATCCAGTGGTGGTTTATTGGAAAGAAATGATTTTAGTAAACTGATTTCGTAACCTGCCTCCTGAAAAAATGTGTGCATCATTTTGGAGGTGACGCCAAAAGCATCAGATCCTCCCTGGCCAAACTCGAACAATATATACGGCTTATAATTTTCAATGATTCTTTCTGCGCCACGTAAAACATCCAATTCGCCTCCCTCTACATCAATTTTAATCAGGGCAATGGGTATGTTTGGTGGAATGATACGATCAAGCAAATCCATTTTTACTTCAATGAAAGCTTCCGCTTCATGTTGTACATCGGGCCGGCGCAACAGGCTACTGTATGCCGCATTCGACACAACATAATTAAATGATGCCATACCTGTTTTATTGCTTAGCGCCAGTTTAAAAACCTGGCAGGCACTTCCATACTTACGAACCAGCAACCTGAACAAATGAGGTAGAGGTTCAAAGGCAAAATGGGTAGCAAGCGGACAGCGCCTGATAAACAGGGAGAGTATTTTTCCATCGTGCGCACCCACATCAACACAAACAGCTTTTTCGCTGCAGGTCCTGATAATAATTTTTTCAGTCCGCCGGTCGTAGTACTCATTTTTAGAGAGGGGAAGAGGAGAAAACCTGGCCATTTTTTTTAACCAGGTTTTTAAGAAAAGCGTAATGCTATTCAACAGATTGTAGATTGAATATTTGAAAACTAATATTGCCCTTAGATTTCTGTACTTAGGAAAATATGAACTATTGAAATTAATTTAAAGCTCATTAGAGATAAAACTGTAAAAGGGTGCGACGCAACAATGACTCATAAGAGATATAAAGTCTGGTACCCAAAAAAGCAAACGCACTTTTTACCCCATTCTCACTATAGCTTAAAGGCAACAGAGACTGTTTTTTAATCAGTGGTTAAAAACTGGTCGTGTATGTAATCCATCACCTTTACCAGGCTGTTGGTTTCGTTATAAATAGCCAGTTGCCTGTCGGCACCCGTTCCTCTTTCAATCATTTTATGTACATGCGCTATGGCATGCCTGCTGCCCAAATGATCGACTACATCATCAACAAAGTCGAGCAGTTCGTAAATGAGTACCCTGGTATTTACCTCTGATTCTTTTCCAAAATCAATCATGGTACCATCAATACCATAGCGGCTTGCCCGCCATTTATTCTCGTTTATAAACAAGCGGGGATAGGTAATAAAATTGAGGTTCTGGCTACGCAATTTGTATAACTTAACACATATAGCCTGAAACAATGCCGTAATGGCAATCGTTTCGTTAATGGTCATGGGCACATCGCAGATACGAAACTCCACTGTATTAAAAAACGGATGCACCCTCAGGTCCCACCAAATCTTTTTAGCGTTGTCTATGCAATTTGTTTTTACAAGCAGCTTTATGTAATTATCATAATCCTCAATGCTGGCAAAGTAGTCGGGTATACCGGTACGCGGAAATTTGTCAAACACTTTTGTTCTGAAAGATTTGTAACCGGTTAACCTGCCTTCCCAAAAAGGTGAATTGGTACTTAGCGCATATACGTGTGGCAAAAAATAGCGGGCCGAGTTGGCAATGTGGATAGCCATCTCTCTTGTTTCCATACCTACATGTACATGTAAACCAAAAATCAGGTTGCTACGGGCCGCTTCCTGCAATTCGTTTACAATTTCTGAGTAGCGTTTATGGTCGGTTATTAACTGGCGTTCCCAGTGGCTAAAGGGGTGCGTACCCGAAGCGCCCACCCACAAACCCAGATCGCCTGCTATTTGTGCAATCGTACCCCTCAAGGTCGACACATCGCGAAAGGCTTCATCTATGTTTTCGCAAATATCAGTACCTACCTCTACCACCGCCTGGTGCATTTCGGCCTTCACTTTGTCTTTAATAATTTTCTGGCCCTCTAATACTATCTTCTGTTCATGGCTTTTTAATTCCCTGCTTTCCGGGTCCACTACCATGTATTCTTCTTCCACACCTACTGTAAAATGTTTAAAGCTTAAATGACCCATATGTTTTTATTAAGGTTGGTTGGCCGTGATTACGATTAATAAAGTTGCTGTTTACCCGAGCTGCGTTTTACATACTCACCCCAGGTTAGGTTATCGGTGGTGCCATCGCTTGCCTGTGCTTTTTCTATGGCATAGGTGGCAGCAGTTTCCACTACCCAATCAAAATTTTCCTGGCCTACGCTGTTAATGTCGGCATCCGGTGCCGGATTGCAAAAGTCAATAGCGTAAGGCACGCCATCTCTTACCGCCAGCTCAACGGTATTAAAGTCGTAACCCAGGTATTTATTAATGCGAAGCACAATTTCCTCCATTTCTTTAAATCGTTTTTCGTCGGGCTTAAAATCGGCTACATACCGCAGGTGGAATGGGTTGCGAGGCTCATAAGGCATAATGCGTACATACTTGCCACCAATGCAATAGCAGCGGTAGTATTCATCAAATTTTATTTCTTCCTGTAACATCATTACCAATTGCCCTGTTTCTGAATGTGCTTCAAAAAACTGTTCTGGACTCTCAAGTTTGTAAACATTTTTCCATCCTCCGCCCGCAAAAGGTTTCATGTAAGCTGGAAAACCGATGTATTCAAAAATTTCCGGCCAATCTAATGGGTAGGCAAGATTACCAAAGGATTCTGAGGAGGTGTCGGCTGGTAAATCTCTTGAAGGAAGAATAACCGTTTTTGGTACCGGAACATCAATTTTTGTTGCCAGGCAATTGTTGAAAAACTTTTCGTCCGCACTCCACCAGAAGGGATTATTGATAACTGCGGTACCTGTAAGCGCCGCATTTTTTAAATAGGCCCGGTAAAAGGGAATGTCCTGGCTTATACGGTCTATGATAACCGCATATCCTGTTGGTTCGCCTTGCATTACCTTGTCAATTTTTACAGCCTCGGCTACTATTCCTTCTACACCTTTGCTGTTCACTTTTTCTATAAATGCGTTTGGAAAGCTTCTTTCCTTGCCAAATAGTATTCCTATTTTTTTCATAATGGCTATTTTTTATTTAAAATGAATGTCGAATTTTTTATTTGCTCAGGCTATAGATCCTTTAACTTCTTCAGCAATTTGGTATGCAGACTAAGATAGATGGATAAACTAAGTACCGGTGTTGGAGTTGCCATAAAATTATATACTCAATATAGGCAAACATTTTAAAACCCGACCGACCTGAAAGTCAAAAAGATATTGCGAACCCTGTTTTATGTAAATCATTATTTTTGACTGTATGGCTGAAACGAAAGGGCACCCCAAAAAAACAAAGCATCCGCTGGTAAATATCGACAGGCTCCACATTGATTCCGACTATTTGGAACGTCGTATTTTGGTAGATGTCTATCTTCCCTCTACTGTTGTTTTATCGGAACAGGTAAGTTTGCTTTTAATAAACGATGGTCAGGATTTAGTGACGATGGGTTTTGAGAAAATATTTCATTCGCTGCTGCAGGATCATCAAATGGAACCTTTAATGTGCGTGGGCATACATTGCGGTACCGACAGAATAAATGAATACGGTACTATTTGCCAGCCCGATTATAAAGGTGTTGGAGCTAAAGCGGGCCGTTATGTAAAATTTGTTTTTGATGAATTGCTACCCTACATACGCAGGAAATATCTGATGCCTTTCTTTAAAGAAAAATCTTTTGCCGGGTTTAGTTTAGGCGGATTGAGTGCATTTGATATTGTATGGAACCATCCTGCTGAATTTTCGAAAGTGGGTATGTTTAGTCCATCGTTATGG
>JAJAYD010000284.1 GCA_026786345.1 Chitinophagaceae bacterium | reverse complement strand
GTACAGGCCTATCCACAAGAGAGTTTATTCATCAATGCAAGAAAGTGACCGATGCCCGGCTAAAGAACAAGCTAACCGGCAAAGAAATAAAAATCAGAGCCAATCATACCAACACCGCTACCGAAATTTTACAAAAATTTGACCTGCTGACCTAAAATGGACAAGTCGGGATTAAAAATCCTTCCAAAACACTTTTTTTATCTTGTGTGGTCATGAAAAATTTCGTACTTGTTTTAATCATTTTACTTTCATTTCAACCTGCGTTTGCTCAACACACAGTTTATAAAAACCTGGTGCTCGAAGGTGGCGGCATTAGAGGCTTTGCTTACGCGGGTGCGTTTGAAATACTGGACAGCCTGCACCTGCTGAAGCATATTGAAAGAGTTGGTGGTACTTCAGCCGGGGCAATACAGGCAACTTTACTGGCGGTTGGCTATACGCCAAAAGAGATGACTACCATAGCTGCCAACATCCCGCTTAAAAAGTTTAACGATGGTTTTTTTCCCGGTGGTCTTTCGCGGTTAAAAAGAAGGCTGGGCTTTTTTAAAGGCAACAAATTAACCGCCTGGATGGAGCAACTGATTGCCGCGAAAACCGGCGATGGCGATATTACCTTCCGCCGGTTGCATGAGGTAGCCATAAAAAATAATTACAAGCAGTTGTACATAACCGGCACCGACCTTACCTATCGTTGCCTGCGTGTTTTTTGTTTTGAAACTTATCCTGAGATGAAAGTGAAAGATGCACTGCGCATTTCGTTTTCCATACCCCTGTATTTTGAACCTGTTGTTATTGACGACAAAGGCGCTGTACAAAAAAATAACGCCCAAAATAATTTTCATACAATGGTTGATGGCGGACTGCTCTCAAATTATCCTATTACTATGTTCGATTTTAAACTGTACAACAGTAGTAACAATGATGAGAATGCTGAAACGCTGGGGCTATTGCTTGATAAACCGGAACAGGTAAGCTTTAGGCCCGGCGAAAGTTATCCGCTGCCAGTTCATTCTCTTGCTCAATATGTAAGCGCGGTTTATCAAACCCTTATTGACAAGCCTAATCCCGACAGACCTTCTCTTCAACGAACCATAACCATCAGCCATTTAAATTTATCGGGCATGGTGCGCAAGCTTTCCCCAGCTACCATACAAAAACTCGTAGAAAGCGGCCGGCAAGGTGTGAGGCGCTTTTTTGTAAACAGATAGTTTGCCTCTGTTCCTGGTATCGCCACTGTCGTCAGTTCTCATCCACAATTACGCAACTCAAAATACTTTTAAACACCAGTCTGCGATACCTGAACCGTCTATTTTTCCAAAAATATTTGGGAATTAAATATTTCATCATACATTTGTCTACCAAAACAGTAGACTAATGATTTATTCCGTCAATATAATGATGAGACGTAGCAGTAATATAAGGCTGCGATGTTGTTGTTGCCATTAAATATCCCCTTCAAATTTTATTAAACTCATTAAAAAAGTACCATAAACATGGAACAGGAATTCTATTCTCATAACTCAACTGCTAACCCCAAAGTAAAATCCATAAGGCATCTTAAGCCCCTGGTTTTATTTTTTACTTTTTACTTTTTACTTTTTACTTTTTCATTTGCCCAGGGTACCAGCCTCATCGAAATTTCGGGTTCCGTGCTCGACCAGGAAACCAAAAAACCACTGGAAGCGGTGAGCATCCAGATAAAAGGCGCCCAAACTGGTTCAATCACCAATAGCCAGGGAGCATTTACGCTTCGTACTAAAAGCAAGTTTCCTATTACGCTGGTGTTTTCTTCCATAGGTTTTCAACAGCAGGAGTTCGAAATTAAAAGTCCGGCGTCAAGTTTGGCCATTGAACTGGTTACACAAACCATGTTGGGTAGAGAGGTGGTCGTTACTGCTTCCCGCGTAGCGGAAAGTATTTTAAAATCGCCTGTGGCAATTGAAAAACTCGACATCAGGGCAATCAGAGAGTCTCCGGCACCCAGCTTTTACGATGCGCTGGAAAATGTAAAGGGCGTTCAAATGACTACCTCGAGCCTCACCTTTAAAGTGCCCAACACCAGGGGTTTTAATATACCCAACAACTTTCGCTTTATGCAAATGGTAGATGGGGTTGATATGCAGGCGGCAACATTGGGTGTGCCATTGGGTAATGCCATTGGCCCCACAGAACTGGATATTTCCAGTATTGAAATAACACCCGGCGCTGCATCGGCTTTATACGGTATGAATGCAATAAACGGTATGGCCAACCTGCTTACGAAAAGCCCGTTTTTGAACCAGGGTTTAAGTGTCTATCAAAAAACTGGTGTCAATCATGTTGATGGTATAGACCACGACCCGGCGGTATTGACTGAGACTGCCATACGTTACGCAAAAGCATTCAATAACAAATTTGCCTTCAAGATTAATGCGGGCTACATGCAGGGTATTGATTGGCGGTCCAATACAAGGCGTGATCAAAATACCAATAACCTAAAAAGCGCCAACCCTAATTTTGCCCAGTTAAATGGTACTAATAATGTTGCCTTTGACGGATGGAACAAATATGGCGATGATGCCCTTGCAGGAAGTAACGTAGTTTCCATCAGCGGCCTTATTATCAATGGAGTGGCTAATCAAACTCTGCGGGTTGCACGTACCGGCTATTGGGAAACTGACCTGGTTAATCCCAAAGTGGATAACCTTAAATTCGATGCTGCCCTGCATTATCGTATTAATGAAAAGAACGTACTCTCGTATACCTGCCGCATCGGCAAAATGGATGGTGTTTTTCAAAGAGGAAACAAAATTAAATTAGACAATGTACTGGTGCAAAACCACCAGCTTGAGTTAAAAGGAAGCAACTATGTAGTTCGAAGTTATATTTCTATAGAAAATACCGGCGACTCCTACAATGTAAAACCATTGGCCGACAATCTTGACCTGGCAAGTGGCGGAAGCAACAATGTATGGGCTGCCAAATATAAAGCGGCACTGGTAGCACAACTAAATAATGGAGCAAACCTTGCCGCTGCTACACAATCTGCACGTGCGGCCGCCGATGCAGCCAGGGTAGAACCAGGCACACAGGCGTTTAACGATCTGAGAAATACAATTATTCAAATTAATAATTGGGATATAAAATCGTCTGCAATACCCGAAGCGCCGGTTACAGGTGGTGCCGCTTTGGTACAAAAAAGCCGCATGTATCACACCGAGGCACAATGGCATGTAAGCAATAAAATAAAATTGATTAATTTATTGTTGGGTGCCGATGCAAGGTTGTACGAAATTATTCCGGACGGAAACAATTTTGTTGACTTTACCCGCTCGATTGCTGACAGAAACAAAGCATTGCCCGATGGCAGTTTTGGCAACAATGTATACTATAAAAAGGTGGGCGCCTTTGCCCAGGCAAGCAAAACATTGTTTAACAACAACCTAAAGTTGGTTGGATCGATAAGGGGCGATTACAATCCTGAGTTTACCGCAAAATTTACTCCACGCCTTGCAGCAGTGTATACTTTTAAAAAGCACCACAACTTCAGGATTACGTTCCAGCAAGGGTATCGCTATCCATCGTTGTTCGAAGCCTTGTCGTATGTAAACAATGGCCGTGTTAAAAGAGTGGGCAGCCTCCCATTTATTAACGAAGGACTTGGCTACCTGGAAAACAGTTACACCCAGGCATCTGTGATAAGTTTTAACGCCGCCGTGGCGGGGCAGGGAAATACTGATGGCGCGGCGCTTGAATATAAAAATCTGTTGAAAGTTGCCAACCTGCCAAAAGCAAGGCCGGAACAAATTACTTCGTTCGAAGCAGGATATAAAAGTGTGTTATTCAACAACACAGTGGTGGTTGATATGGATGCTTACAGTAATACCTATAATGGTTTTTTAGGCCAGGTGCAGGTGTTTGTGCCTAAAGGCGAAAAGGTAGGCAGCGATGCCGCAGTATTGGCCATGTTAGACCGTAACCGCGATGCTACCACTGTTACCGGAAATACTTTTGAAAGCAATGGCCAGGAACGTTACCGTGTTTATACCAATGCCGTAAACAATTACAAAAATTTTGGATCGTCGCTGGGCATTACTTACAGCTTTGCAAAAAAGTATACCCTTAGAGGTAACCTGAGTTATAACAAAATGAAATCGAACCAGACCAACGATGTTTTTGTGACCGGTTTCAACACGCCTCAATGGGCAACCAATATCTCGTTTGGCAATCGCGAGATCGTAAAAAATCTTGGTTTCAACATCGCCTGGAAATGGCAGGATGCTTTTTTTTGGGAGAGCCCTTTGGTAACCGGAGCCATTGCTGCATACAACATCTTTGATGCCCAGGTGACTTATAAAATTCCTAAAGCTAAAAGCAATATAAAAGTGGGTGCAGCCAATTTATTGAACAAGCGCTATTTACAATATGCGGGGGGGCCAACCATTGGTGGGTTGTATTATGCCGCCATTACTGTTGAAGGTTTATTTAATAAATAGGTAATAGGTTCTCGTATTTTATTGCACCTCATCACCATCTATACCATACAAAATTTTGAGTTGAAAGATTCAGTTCTATGCCTTGGTACAATTAGATTACCTGAATGTGTTTTATTAGCTGCCTGCCAACTGGTAACAAGTGCCGGGTTTAGACAATTGATCAGGAGTTAATGAAGCTCCCATCAGAATCGTATTGCATTTACAAAAATTTATATCCATCCTTGTACCATCCTTTTTTGATAAGCCAACGTCTTTAAAAAAGTCGTTGTAAACAACTTATTACTATTCCTGATTAAGTAGATAGCAAAAGCTTAATCTTAAATTAGACTTTGGTAATCATTTTATTCTTAAACGACCGGACTAATGAATAGTAATCAAAACAGAATTTACAGTCTCGATTCCTTAAGGGCCTGGTTAATGTTATTGGGAATAGTTTATCATGGTGGTTACTTCACTTATTCTTACATAGACGAGGATTCGTTTGCAAGACTTGTCTTCTATTTTATTACAGAGGTTGTTCATTCATTTAGGATGCCTCTCTTTTTTGTTCTATCGGGGTTTCTAATTCTTTTATTTTATAAGAAAAAAGGCATTAGAAAAACGGTCGAAAATCGTTTTGCCAGGATAGTTATTCCATTTGTAGCTGCTATGGTTTTCCTGATGCCTTTTAAAAAATATGCTTGTAACGTCTATGCCTCGGTTGTAAATGGAAACACTGTTTTGTACAGTATACAAAACAATCTAAATATTAAAAGCTTTATACCAGAAACCACCGATTACCTGTGGTTCCTGGTTTACCTTACCTGGTTTATAGGGTGCTTTCTTTTTATTATTTATGTGAAGGCCAGGTTGTTGCTGGGCCACGATAAAATCCTATACTTTTTTAATGGAATTATCACATCGCTTCCAAAGAGGATATTATTCTTTACCTGTCTTACTCTTTTGGGTTCGTTGCTCACAAAGTCGCACGATTATTACCCATCACTCACTCTGATTCCCGACTTAAAAAGTTTTATTTTATTTTTTACCTATTTCGCTATCGGAGTTCTGCTGTATAAGTCGCAAATCGACCTTAAATTATTTGCAATCCGCTGCAGGCAGCAAATATTATTGGGTGTTATTCTCATAATATGTAATCGGTTTCTTCTTTCATCTTCCCTTGGCCCTACCACGTTTGTTAAAGAAACCATTGTTGCTGTATTAACTATACTTTCTACCCAGCTTTTCTTATTTGGTTTCTTAGGATTATTTGTCAAATATTTCAGTAAGCCATCTGCAAAGGCCAGGTACATATCAAATAGTTCGTATTGGATATACCTGATACACATGGTGATTATGCCAGTGATTCCAATTTTATTGCTAAATTTTTGCCTGCCGCAAGTAGTTGTTTATTTTATCAATGTAATTGTTACGTTTTTAATAAGTCTGGTTACCTACCATTACTTCGTTCGACCAACTTTTATTGGGTTTATACTTAATGGTCGTATAGCTTCTTTTAAAATTGAAGACGACATCAAAAAAAATATAAAAAAGGGTGAAGAAGATAAAAAATACGATGATATGGTGTCAACTTAGAAATACGGGTTATTGAAAAACTTTTCAGGCTCAAATAGCAGCTTATATTTTTATAACCATCTTTTTACAATGGCGGTAATTTCCTTCACCTCTACTATAAACCCATCATGTCCGTAGGGAGAATCAATTATTACGAAAGTTGAATTTGGTATGTTTTCAGCCATGTGTTCCTGTTCAATAACCGGGCATAATATATCGCTGCTAATGCCAATAATAAGTGTAGGTTGATGTATTTGCTGCAACACCTCTTCTACAGTTTTGGCCCGTCCCCTGGCCAAATGATGACTGTCCATTGCCTTGGTTAGTATCCAATAACTATACGCATTAAAACGGTTTACCAGTTTATTGCCCTGGTAGTTTATGTAGCTGGCTGCTTTGTAATCATCCAGTTTATCCGTGTCAGTATCCGATTGTTTTTCTTTTAAAATGCTGTAGTTGCGATAGCTTAACAAGCCGATTGCACGGGCAGCTTTTAGTCCTCGCAGGCCTGCATGTGCATGGGGCTCGTTCCAGGTAACATCGGCTTCAATGGCCAATCTTTGGGCAGCATGCACGGCTATACCCCAGGCACTCTCAGTGGGCGAGGTAGCAATGAGAAACAGATTTTGTATTGTGTCTTTTTCCATTACAGCCCATTCCATAGCCTGGTAACCACCCATACTGCCACCGGCTAATAAATAGATATGCTCAATTTGTAAATGTTGCCTGAGTAACATATTGGCTTGCACCATATCGCGTATGGTTATAAAAGGAAAGGTGTTATAGTAAGGATGACCGGTGGCAGTATTTATACTCAGGGGGCCGGTCGTTCCATAAGTGGAGGCAAGAATATTAGCACAAACAATAAAATGTTTTTCAGGATCAAAGATCAAACCCTTGCCCACGATGCCCTTCCACCAATCGGCCACATCGGAATTAGCGGTGAGTGCGTGGCAGATCCAGATAACATTGTTTTTTGTATCGTTCAATGTTCCGTAAGTATGATAAGAAATGGTAAGCGATGGAAGAATATCTCCTGTTTCGAGTGTAAAAGGGGTTTCGTAATGGAACTGCTTCATGTAACTATTCTGCTTTCAGCGTGCAAAGAAAGTGCTTGATTAAATTACATTTGCGTAAACTTTTTTAAATGATTGAAATTAATCTTGAAAGAAAAGAAGGTGATTTTGGATTTGATGCAACAGATGTTAGTGGTCACACCATGCGGTTGGACAGCAACCCTGAGTCGGGCGGAGTGAATTATGGCGTTCGTCCTATGCAGGCATTGTTAATGGGCCTGGGTGGTTGTAGTGGTATTGATATTGTTTCAATCTTAAAAAAGCAGCGGCAGCAGGTTGATGGCTTTACAATGAAAATAACCGGCGAAAGAGAGACGGGTAAAGAGCCATCGTTGTGGGAACATGTTCATTTAATTTTTAACCTGAAAGGAGCGATTGACATAGATAAAGCAACAAGAGCCTGTGAACTTTCGATGGATAAATATTGCTCCGTTGCCGAAACAATCAGGAGGGCAGGCGGCAAATTAACCTGGGAGGTAAATGTGGCCCCCTAAATGCCCCGAAGGGGGACTTTAGAATTACCAGGCGAAACCTAATGACCTGATGTGAACTAATGACCTAATGTGACCTAATGACCCAATGACTAATGACCCAATGACCTGATGACTAATGACCCAATGACTAATGACCTAATGACTAATGACCTAATGACTAATGACCTAATGACCTAATGACTAATGACCTAATGACTAATGACCCAATGACTAACATGGAACAACATCGCATAACAAAGGCTATAAGAACGCAAACGGAGCGCACCAACGAAATGGAGCATTCCACTCCCATGTTTTTAACAAGCAGCTTTGTATTTGATAATGCCGAAGAATTGCGTGCTGCTTTTGATGATGAAAGCGACGATAACATTTACACACGTTTTAGCAATCCCGGTGTGCAGGAGTTTGTTGATAAGATGGTTGCTCTTGAAGGTGCCGGGGCCGGCTTTGCCACAGCTTCAGGTATGAGCGCCGTGTTTGGTTCCTTTATGGCCCTGTTAAAAAAAGGTGATCACCTGTTGTCGTGCAATTCAATTTTTGGAAGTACTCATACTGTTATCTCAAAGTATTTGCCCAGGTATGGTATTGAGTTTAGCTATATACCCGCCACGGCTACCCACCATGAATGGGAAGCAGCTATTCGTCCTAATACAAAGATGATTTACCTGGAAACACCCACTAACCCCGGGCTGGACATTATTGATATTGAAATGGTGTCAAAGATTTCAAAAAAGCACCAGGTTATTTTAAATGTTGACAATTGCTTTGCAACACCCCTTATTCAAAGACCCATTGAATTTGGCGCCGACCTGGTAATACATTCTGCTACCAAATGGATTGACGGGCAGGGTAGGGTATTAGGTGGAGTGATTGTTGGAGATACAGCCTTGATAAAAGAAATATACCTCTTTAACCGTAGCACCGGCCCGGCCTTGTCGCCTTTTAATGCATGGGTGTTAAGCAAAAGTTTAGAAACGCTTGATGTTAGAATGGAACGCCACGCTAAAAATGCACTTGAAATAGCGGACACCCTTGAAGGGCATGAAAAACTTGCGTTCGTCAAATACCCATTCCTGCCAAGCCATCCACAGTACCTGATAGCAAAAAAACAAATGAGTACAGGTGGAGGCATCGTTTGTTTTGAGTTGAAAGGAGGGTTGGAAAGCGGTATGAAATTTCTTGATAACCTAAAAATGTTATCACTAACTGCAAACCTCGGCGATACCCGAAGTATTGCCTCTCATCCTGCAAGTACTACCCATGCAAAACTTACCGAAGCTGAAAGACAAGCAGTAAATATTACACCGGGATTGATCAGGATTTCAGTAGGACTTGAATATGTAGATGATATTCTGAACGATATTATGCAGGCTTTGGAGGCATGTTAAGTTTTTTTTGTGGCCGGCATTTACAGGGTTAATGGATCATTCTTGCGACGCTTCATTCTACATTTGTGTTTCATAGCCGCAATCAAATTTTATATCCTCAACCCTGCAATCTGTAAAAAAAAATTCCTGTACTTACTACTTAACACTTATTACTTACTAATTTAATCTACCAATTATTCATATGCTCCTTTACAACCCGCTCATGCTTATCCGCTTGTTTATTTCTCCAGTTTGGATCGTATCTCACAAACCAGCTTAACCATAGTGTTCGGGAAAAGCGCATAAGCAAAGGCTGCAAAGCAATTAGTAAAAAAGCATTAACGCCCAGCCAGTAAAAGATACTGTTGTCTCTAACCGAAAATCCCAATAATACCCACCAGGCAACAAAAGTTGCCACACTTATAGCCACTGTAATAGCATAACTCACATAACTCGTTCCATAATAAAAGCCTACTTCAATTTCGGTACGCTGGCCACACAAAGGACAAAACTCATGCATCTTTACATTATTCTTAAAGGTGTAAGGTTTGTCGCTTACAAAAATTTTTCCCTGTCGGCACCTTGGACATTTATTATTTAATACACTCCATAAATACGGGGGTCTTTTATCACTGTCAATCATTTTATTGATTTTACAGGCTGCAAGTTACTTTTAAATAGATGGTGTATGCCTTTCTATTAGTGTAAGGTGCTTGCTGTGGTTTTCTGTTGTATGATGCTTTGCAGTTGTTTAGCGCTCTGCACTCCGGACTGTCTCCATAATAACTGACCCTTTTTATACAGCATAAGTGTGGGCACCCCTGACACATTTAAACTGCTTGCTGCTTTGGGGTTACGGTCAATATCAATTTTCAAAATCCTTAATGAGTCCCCCATTGCCTGGTGCAATTCATCTAAAATAGGTTTCATCATTTTGCAGGGGCCGCACCACTCGGCGGTAAAATCTACCAAAACGGGTGTATCGCCTTTAATAATGTCTCCAAAAGTTTCCTTAGCCATAATGTTGGTTTTACTAATCGTTAATTGTTTACAGGTGTAGTACATCAAAGTCTCTGCCATAACAATTTTGGGCAAATTGGCTGTTGGTGTTGTGGGGTTATTTACCGTTGGAAGAAAGAAATTAAAACTCAGCTTCAGGTTCTAATACCTTTTCCATTTGCATGCTTCTGCTACCCTTAATTAATTGATAGGTATTATTAAAATGCTGCGAGCCATACCACGTGGCGGCCTTTTGCGAGTTTTCAAAGAATAAAAAAGGATGATTCAGCTTTGCAAAATCGCCACCCACCAGCACCACTTGTTTCCAGTTGTGTTGCTGCAAGGCATCAATTATATGTTGATGTTCCTGCAGGCTTTCTGCTCCCAGTTCCATCATCGCACCTAATAACACCACTTTATCTGCCTCAATTTTTGCCAGGTTTTCAATAGCCAATAACATGCTGGAGGGGTTGGCATTGTATGCATCCAGTATAATGTGATTGTTTCCTTTTACTACCATCTGGCTTCGGCTATTGTCTGGTTGATATGCTTCTATAGCCCCCTTGATTTTATTTTCCGGAACTTTAAAATGCAAGCCAATGGCAACCGCACATAATACGTTTGGCAGGTTGTAGTCTCCAACAAGCCGGGTATTAATTTCAGCTTCAAATGGAGCGGTAACAGTCACCTTTAAAAATGAATCTTTTGAAGTTGCATAACCGGTAATGGTAGCATTTTGAATACCGTATGTAAATTGCCTGAGACCCTTTGCCATTTTGTGCAGGTAGTCATAATCATTAAAAATGAATGCCATGCCATCATGTTGACGCAGGTAATCAAATAACTCACCTTTACCCTTTCTTACACCTTCCACTCCCCCAAATCCTTCTAAGTGGGCCTTGCCACAATTGGTAATAATGCCATGGGTGGGTTGCACATACTCACAGTATCCTGCAATTTCCCGCTGGTGATTGGCTCCCATTTCTATTACTGCTATTTCTGCATCTTTTTTTATGCGCAATAAGCTAAGCGGTATACCAATATGATTGTTAAGATTGCCCGGCGTGGTATAAGTTTTAAAATGGGCTGCCAACACCACATTCAATAGTTCCTTGGTAGTGGTTTTGCCGTTGCTACCGGTTATGGCTATTACCGGAATGTTGAATTGTCGGCGATGGTATTTTGCCAGTTCCTGCAGGGT
>JAJAYD010000283.1 GCA_026786345.1 Chitinophagaceae bacterium | reverse complement strand
GTATCAGGAGCCATATAAGTCCATACTGGTTTATCAGGGCCAAAGGTTTTATCTTTTTCCAGGAAATATTTACCATTGTTGTCAGTAGGAGGAACCAGTTCGAAGATCATTGAATAGTCCATTCCTTTCATTTTTCCAGGTAGGTCGTTATTGAATAAAGTCAGGTGTCCTGCCCCTGGTTTTCCCTTTTCAATCCAGCGAACATCGTGCTGGCCAAATAATTTTTCGTTGGACGAATCGCCGCGATGATAGTTCTGGGGATTTCCCCAACGATACAAAAAGTTGCCTCCTTTGCCCCATCGGCCACCGGTGTGCCCTGCTGCTTCTTTAGTAGTTGTGCTGTGATCTATTATGAAAATCTCACTTAAATGAGGCGAGCTAAAAACGATCTGATCAAGATCGGCGTTATACTTAATCGCGTTAAAATGATAAACGTCCGAACCCATGTTTTCGGGTGTCTGGTTTCTCCAGGCAAACTGGGTTGCTTTTATAATGTCCATACTGTCTTGCGAAATAAGAGGAGGCAATGGTTCGCCCACGTTTAGGTCCATCAGTTCAGGGTGATCTGCAGGTTTACCATAATTCGGTTTTTTTGTATCATAGTCCTGTACTAAATGATCCCATAAATGCCATTCCCAAACTATTTTGCCATGGCTATTATCTGTAGGTTCTATCTCAACAATTTTATCAGGCCAAATGCCGGCTTTTGGAGTTAAGTCAGCTTTTCTTCCGGCCGCCAGGGCTTGTGCCTGTGTTTTTGCTTCCCAGGCAATCGCAAGTATGTGTCCGTTTGGCATTACGGCAAAGTCGTGATGATGCAGGTATTCCTCAGAAGCATATTCAAAGTCCCACATCATCTTATTATTCCAGCCAATTCTTTGTATTCTTCCGCTTTCACCTCCTCCGGCAAAAACGGCAAAATCAGGATCCTCGGTATTCATATAAAGCGAACCATCATCTCCCAGGTAGGTAGACCTGGCAGGTCCATTGTAATTTCCCTTCCATTCGTGTACTACTTCGCCTTTACGGTTCATTAAATAAACTGAAGCGGAATTGGGCACAGCAAACAAAACATAACCGTCAGCCAACCCTTCATTATTTATCATTAAACCACGGGGAATACCTTGTCCAAACATATTCCTGTTTATTGGCGGCGGAGGAGGTTTTTTATCAGTGGTATCTTTCATAACGGGAGCGGGCTGGCTGAAAGAGACCATAGACACAAAAAGGAAAAGGCCTAAAGTAATAAGTACTTTGTTCATGTAATTAATTGAAGTAATTAAGGATAGATACCAGGTAAGTTGATCCTGGAACGAATCAAAATCCTCACTAATATAATATCTTAAATGAAGAATGTATAATCCGGAAAATAATAAAGCAACTCAAATTTTCATTTTCGAAATAGGAAACACTATCTTAACAAAGCTTCTTTACCCAAAAAATTAAACCACAATAAAATGTCAATTAAAATTATCGGTGCAGGCCTGCCCCGCACAGGTACCAACACACTTAAGGAATCCCTTGAAAAACTTGGTTTTGTGAAAACCTATCACATGAAAGAACTTTTGGTGCATCCTGATAGTATTACCCATTGGTTGACGCTTAAAGAAACAGGAACTACTAATTGGGATGAACTATACAACGGGTTCCAGGCAACGGTTGATTTTCCTGCGTATCCATGGTATAAGGAACACATGAAACAATACCCTGATGCAAAGGTTATTTTAACTGTAAGACCTTTTGATAAGTGGCATAGCAGCGTATTTAGCACTATTTGGCAGGCAGGTCCTCAAACCCTTCTTCAAAAACTAGGCATGTTATCGAAGCTGCTTTTTAATCCGCGTTTACGGTCGGTTATTAAATGTGTTAAGCTGGCAAAAGAAATGATTTTCAAAGTACATTTCCAGGGAAAATTTGAGGATA
Source organism: Chitinophagaceae bacterium (assembly GCA_026786345.1). GTDB lineage: Bacteria > Bacteroidota > Bacteroidia > Chitinophagales > Chitinophagaceae > Segetibacter. The sequence continues at coordinate 2,755 of JAJAYD010000283.1, read as the reverse complement.
AAGTGGAGGCGGAAAAGATCTTTAATCAGCACATTGAAAATGTAAAAGCACATGTGCCTGCCGATAAATTATTGATATTCGATGTCAGCGATGGCTGGGGACCCCTTTGCAAATTTTTAGGCGTGCCTGAACCCAATGAACCCATTCCTCATTTAAATAAAAAAGAGAATTTCAAGGAAATGCTGGGTCACCTGATGAAGGGTGAAATGGTTTAAGGAAAATAGCATCCTCTTTATATTGGAACCATCAAATCACTTTTACTTTTGTCATGTAAACTTTATAGCATGAAGTTTAAAAAGCAATAAATGAGGGGTTCAATAAATTCTGCTTGTTGTATGTTAATTCATGAACCAAATCCACCTGGTAAACTTTTCTATTTACAGCGTTTAAAACGGCATGTGCTGCGGCGGTATCCCATTCCATTGTAGGTGCCAGTCTTGGGTAAATATCGGCTACGCCATCTGCCAGTAACATAAACTTTAACGAGCTGCCCATTGATTGCAATTCATGGCTTTTAAACCGGTTAATGAAGGCTTCTGTTTCGGCGTTGCTATGCGACCGCGAAGCAACGATGGTGATAGGTTCCTTTTGCAATAAATCCTCCATTGAAGTATCGTCGACACTTTGCAAAGCTGTTCTATTTCCATTCACAATTTTATAAGCACCAGACCCTTTTGCCCCGTAGTAAAGGGTGTTAAGGCAAGGTGCATACACCACACCGGCAACTGGGGCAGTGCCTTTCATTAAGCCAATATTTACTGTAAACTCTCCATTGCGTTTTATAAATTCCTTAGTGCCATCTAATGGATCAACAAGCCAATAATACGCCCAAACTTTTCTTTCGTCATAAGGTATATCACGACCCTCTTCGGAAAGCAAAGGAATTTGAGAAGTTTCTAAATAATTACAAATAACCTGGTGCGAAACTTTATCTGCCTTTGTGAGCGGCGAGTTATCCGATTTCATGTCAACAGAAAAGTTATCTGTTTCATAAACTTCCAGAATTTTTTTTCCAGCTTCCAACGCGGCACCAACCGCGAGGTCCAGTAATTCTTCTATACTTTTCATTAGTATCAATATTTGTAATTAAAAAAAAGAAACTATTTACAAAATGTAGCTGCAAGTTTCAAGCTGCAAGCTGCCAACTATCAACCTTCTTCCCGCCAACAATCAACGATCAACTTGCATTTACAAAATCATTCCCGCCGCCACCGTTTCATTAGTGCCTTCATCAATTAAAATAACGCTGCCTGTTTGCCTGTTTCTTTTATACGAGTCAAAGAAAAGGGGTTGCGAAGTTCGGATGCTTATCCTGGCAATATCATTCATCTCTAACGCCGAAATTCCTTCTATGCGATGAAGCGTATTGATGTCAATTTTATACCGTATGTTATTAACGATAGCTCTACATTCTTTGGTGGTATGCCGGATTATCAGCTTAGCTCCCTGTTGCAAAGGTTTTTGATTCATCCAGCAGATAGTCAGTTCAATATCCTGCTCAATTTTCGGTTCATTATTAGGCCGAACGATCATATCGCCGCGGCTAATATCCAAATCATCTTCAAGCGTCATGGTAACGGACATGGGTGAAAAAGCTTCGTCGATATGCTCACCATCCAACTCAATTGTTTTTATTTTGGTAGTAAAACCAGATGGCAGTAACCTTACTACATCCCCGGGTTTAAAAACACCACCCTGCACACGCCCCGCATAACCCCTGTAATCGTGGTGCTCCTGCGTTTGTGGCCTGATAACATTTTGAACAGGAAAGCGACAATCAATATGGTTATAGTCGCTGGCAATATGTACTTCCTCAAGCAGGTACAATAAAGTAGTGCCTTTATACCAGGGCATGTTGGCTGAGGGGTCAACGATATTGTCGCCAAGCAAAGCGCTGATTGGAATAAAACTTACATCGGCTATTTCCAGCTTTGATATAAATGCTTTGTATGCTTTTACAATATCATCATACACTTTTTCATCCCAGTTCACGAGGTCCATTTTATTTACGCAAACAATAAGGTGAGGAATGCGCAAAAGAGTAGCTATGAAAGAATGACGGAAGGTTTGTTCCACCAAACCTTTGCGGGCATCAATTAAAATAACGGCAAGATTAGCTGTTGATGCACCGGTAACCATGTTGCGGGTATATTGAATATGACCCGGCGTATCGGCGATAATAAATTTTCTTTTAGGCGTGGCGAAATAACGATACGCAACATCAATGGTAATGCCCTGCTCCCTTTCTGAACGTAATCCATCTGTAATCAACGACAGGTCTAAATAGTCAAATCCTTTTTTCTGACTCGAAAACTTCACTGCTGCCAACTGGTCTTCAAACAACGATTTAGAATCGTACAACAACCTTCCTATCAATGTGCTTTTGCCATCATCAACACTGCCCGCAGTAGTAAAGCGCAGTAAGCTGGCCCCCCCACCCCCCAAAGGGGGATTATCCAACGCACCAGTTTCGCTTTGCGAAGCCTCTGGTTGTTTTTTAGGTGTTTGCAAGTTTTTTGTTTTTAATTTTTTGTGTTATCAGCATTCGTACTACTATGAAGCATCTGTTGCCACAGTTTACCCCGACTTTTTGCGGGGCTCGGTTCAAATGCAATTTTTCATAGCAGCAATATGGCAGTTTACCCTGAGCCTGTCGAAGGGCACCCTTGTACGTTCGTACCCATACTGAGTAAATAAAAGCAACTTACGTAAGCTGACCTACGTGTGAATGCCACTTCCCCCCTTGGGGGATAAG
>JAJAYD010000282.1 GCA_026786345.1 Chitinophagaceae bacterium | reverse complement strand
TGGTGGTATGATGCAGTTGATTTAGGGCAGGATTACAGGCCACCCAACAATGACTGTGGTCATCGTGAGTACAAGTTTCGTGGTGTTAAGAATTATGATGATTAGAGAAAAGAGAATCATGGTGATGGTAAATGCTGTCCCAATGATGTCGGCTGCTAATAGTGATAGCGGCAAAAAGGTAGCTTACCGACGATTGCATTATAGGCAGTTCAGAAGTCATTCCTGAGTTTTTTAGGGTTATTAGCAAAAACAAGATCATGTTTTGTTTGCTTTTAAAACGAAGGCTAAGTATAAACGGGGTAGAATTCATTTACAGCAGTCTTTCTTCCTCATAAAAAGTAACTTTAAAAACTGAATAAAAATTTTGCCTGCTTTTGCTAAAATCGTCATCATTTAAAGTAAAAAAGGGAAGCTGTAAACTTCCCTTTCTTTTTGTTAAGCTATTTTCTCTGCTTTATAACCCGCCTTCTGTACTGATTTAATCACTTCGCTTTGGTAAAGATTATCTGTAGAAACTGTGAGTATTTTCTTTGGGTTTTGGGTGTCTGCTTTCCAGTCAGCTTCTCCTGTTGTTTCGTTTAAAGTGGGAGTTACTTTGGGTATACATGGGCCACACCTGATGTTTTTTTTAATTGTATGGGCTTCATCACCTGTCGTTTTTGTTTTGTAAAAGCACTTAAGAGCTTAACCTTACCGTTATACACTTATGGTGTTGTTTTAAATAATTATGGTTTCTTTGGTAACAAGGTCATGACCGCCCATTCCGTCACCCAAAAGGTGATATGCGAGGTAAATTCGAACTTGCTTAACCGGGGTGTAATGGTCATCGTTTATTTTCTAATTTGGGCTTTTAAAATTCATTGTGGCAGGTTAATCTTATGGAGTACCTCCATTAAGAGTTATGGTATAGATGTCGTTATTGCGATAACAGGAACTTGAAAAAGCAATGGTTTTGCCATCGGGGCTAAACACAGGATTGCTTTAGGAAGCATCATGAATGGTAAGATGGGTTGGCTTTCCGCCTGATGAAGGAAGGGTCCAAATATCGCCCTGGCAGGAGAAGGATACCAGGGAACCATCTTTGTTGATTGCAGGGTATCGAAACAAGAGCTTTTGTTGTGCAGTGGCGAAAAAAGTAAGGATCAGGCTTAAACAAGCGAGGTGAATTTTTGTACGCATTGAGGTTAATTATTTGAAGGGTTGGAAGCTACTGGAAGAATGGCTATGGTGAAAATATATTCGGTTATTGAAGATTACAGGAAAACAGGTTGCTGAGGAAGAAGGAAAAATGGTTAATTATTTACAGCAATCTTTCTGCTACTACAAAGCTGTCTGAATTTAATTTGGAACTTTGATCATGAAACTGGAGATGCCCTATATACAACAGATAAAGTGATTGCGACGCTTCGACAAGCTCAGGGTAAACCGCCACGCTGCTATGAAAACTTGCCTATGAACCGAGTTATACCGTTCAAAAACAAGTGTTTTACAAACTATTTTTATATGTTTGTTTTAAGAGGCAGATGATCCTGTACATTCTTCAAGTTGAAGCTTAGGACTTTGCCTCTTTGTTTTTGCATACTTCTTTGATACCGGCATTTCTTTCACTGCTCCTATATTATACCTTTCCAGTTTTGTTTGTTTTTCCTTTTTTATTTCTATTTGTTTTTTCTCTTTCTCTATTTGCTTTGCCTGGGCATTCTGCTGATTTTTGTAATCGACTTCCGGATTATATTTTGTTCTATTCTTTAGTACTCCATAAATGATCCGCAGCATTTTATTCATTACTACTCCCATTGCACTAAAGTGATTTTTTCCTTTTGCCCTGGCTCTTGCATAAATGTCCTTGAACATTTCATCGTGCCGCACTGCGCTCATACCACACATGTACAATACTCCTCTTATTTCTGATCTGCCTTTCTTGCTCATGTGGTTGCCCCAGGTTCCATCGCCACTTTGCTTCCACATCGGATGTGTACCAAAATATGCATCTAATTTTTTCGCTGCTTCAAAGCGATTTATATCTTCTATTTCAACTACTACCTCCACTGCACTTTGCTCTCCAATACCTGTTATACTGGTTAACAGAACGGCTTCATCGGTATTTTTAAAACGACTGTACAGGTTTGATTTTTCTTTCTTTATCGATTGCTCCAAATGCAATATTTGCCCTACCGTACTTTTAATGATACTGCCGATATGATCTGAGCTTTCCACATTTAAACCCGTTAGCTTGCCGGTAATGGAAGTTGCCTTACCTGCGCTGATACCTTTGATTTTACTGAGTTTTAACACTCCTGCCTTTTTAATTATTGCTGCCGTGGGATACTTCTCAAGCATTAATAACAACCATACCGGCTGACCATGCCGGCAATAACACATTAGCGGACTTAGTTGCTCATAGAGTATTTTTTCAAGCTGGTTACCTAACTGATTTCTTTGCTTCTTAAGCATCCTGATAAAACTGTTATGCTTTCGTCCCTCACTAAATGCCTTTGATGTTTGTGAAGGCTTTAAATAATGAACTTTACCCGGATGGTCGATGAGGTACAGCGCTATATTTTCTGCACTTACACTATCTGTAATTGTTCTGGTTAACCTGGCTTCACCTAAAGATTTTACTCCCTTTGGATTTAGCCTGGCAATATGAACTGGGTGGGTCCTTCCGAGTTCCTGCAGATAGTTTACCCAATTATTTTCATAACCCCCGGTACTTTCCACACCACAATAAATATTCTCAAAACCCATGTCCAACCACTTATCAATTAATGATCTTAATTGCTGATGACCTTCAGATGTATCATACAACCTGAAAGCCGGTTCTGCAATATCTTTGTTGGTTTGCAGGGCTATTATGTCAGTATACCCTTTGCTGACATCAATGCCTGCATAAACAATTTTAGTTGCTGTGCTCATAAAAAATGTTTGTGATTAAAAAAAATAATCAAGCTCCGTTCAGGCTTATAAAATGCGGTATCGAGTACCAAGTTATACCTCGAACTCATCTTGAATAAGGAGATACTCGGTTACGGCATATAATTGCCAGCGTGGCAAACCTCCTTACCCTCAAAGATGAAATTGATTATTCATATTTTTTAAAAAACAAACATATAAGCGTGGCAACAGAAGCCCTATTTTTTCTAAACTGCCGGCTACCAAAAAAAACCTGGTTATTGTATTTCTTCCAAAAACTCTTTTGATAGGGGCTTGGAAATAAAATCTACAACGGCATTAAACGATTTGGCTCTTTTGTAATCTTCGGGATCGACGGTGGAGGATA
>JAJAYD010000281.1 GCA_026786345.1 Chitinophagaceae bacterium | reverse complement strand
TCTGTGGGTTTTGTGCATTGACATTCGAGTACTTGATATTATTAACAGTGCGTCAAATCAAAAAATCGAGCTGGTCATAATTTTCCTGCACGCTCTCGGCATTCAACCTTTCAAAATATTTATAAATACGCTCTAGGCAATATAAGATTGAGTGTGGAAAATGGCTGTTAAACACTACCAGTTGCAACACATTGTCCGACGAAAAATTGCCTTTATATGTTTTAATGTACAATTCATAACCGAAAAGAGAATACAATAAATATCGCATGGTGGGTGCCTCAACCATGTTTTTAGAATCCAGCGAAAACTCTCCCATTTTCATTTTTAACATGTCGGTAGTTTGCAAGGCCCTTTCTAAAAACTTACCAATATTCATATAGGTAAAACCTTCATCGCGTGTCATGGTTATGTCTACCATCCCGGTATAAATCAAGCCTTGTTTTAACAGCGAATCGATTGCCGAAACAGGATCTCCATGTAAAATTTCTTTCTCTATTTCTGCATCTCTGAAAAAATGATAATAGTCGTTTAAACACTGCCATACTTCTTTGGTTATGTTATCCTGTATGCTGCGGGCATTTTCTCTGGATTGTACAATATAACTGTAAGCCGAAGATGGATTAGCCCTGTCAACAATCATGTACTTCAGCACCCGCGCGGTATCTTTTTCTATATCATCAATCTCGTCAGGTTTTAAGCTGCTATAGGTAACCAAAATTGGTTTCCAGCTAAACTCCTTTACTTCATCCTGCGAAGCAATATAATTGGTGCGTATTGCCTGTAGAATGCCATTGGTTCTTTCCATATAGCGGGCAAGCCAATAAATAGTATCTGCAACACGACTAAGCATTTAGGGTCTCAATTTTTGGTTTATTTATTAAAGATTCTATGGTATTTGCAAAAGTAAAAATTGATAAGTTATAAGTAATAAGTAATAAGTAAAGATTTGTGCATGCGCTTTTTACACTCTCGCCCTACCCTCGGCTAACGGCTATTGACTATCGGCTATTACCCAAAGGCTACTCCTTACGCCAGCACCCAGGTATCCTTACTTCCTCCACCTTGCGATGAATTTACTACCATAGAACCTTCGCGTAAGGCCACACGGGTTAATCCGCCGGGCACAATATCTATTCCTTCAGGGCCATACAAAGCATAGGGCCTAAGGTCAACACGGCGGGGCTGCAAAACACCATTAATATAACAAGGGGTTGACGATAGACTAATTATTGGCTGTGCAATAAAACTTCTTGGATCCTGCTCAATAGCCAGTTTAAAAGTATGCATCTGCTCATCCGTGGCACTGTTACCCATTAACATACCATAGCCACCCGATTCGTTGGTCTTTTTAATAACCATATTGTGCATGTTCTCAAAAACAAATTTGCGGTTGTCCGCGTCAGCCAATTGGTAGGTGGGAACATTTTTTAAAATGGGCTCCTCATTCAAATAATAGCGGATCATTTCGGGCACATAACTATAAATAGCTTTATCATCAGCTACACCATTTCCCATGGCATTTACAATGGCTACATTTCCTTTTCTGTAGGCCCAATAAATGCCGGGCACACCCAAAATGCTGTCGGGCCTAAACACCAATGGGTCTATAAATTCATCATCCACCCTGCGATAAATTACATCCACCTGCTTTAAACCCTTGGTGGTTTTCATGTACACATGGTGGTTATCAACAATCAGGTCGCGGCCCTCTACCAATTCAATACCCATAAGGCGGGCAAGGGTAGTATGTTCAAAATAAGCTGAGTTATAAATACCGGGTGTTAGCAATACCACTGTAGGATCGCTCATTTGGCGATTGGCTACCGATACCAGGTTTTTAAATAATAACTCGGGGTACTCTTTTACCGTGCGGACATTATTCTTTGGCAACAGGTCGGGAAACAGACGATAAGTAATGCTCCTGTTTTCAAGCATATAACTTACACCGGATGGCGTACGCAGGTTGTCTTCCAATACATAAAATTGCCCATCATTGTCCCTGATTAAATCCACACCGGCTACATGCGTGTAAATGTCAAAAGGCACATCTACATTAACCATCTCCCTTAAAAATTGAGGACATGAGTAAATGAGTTGTGCGGGTATAACACCATCGTTTACAATAAAACGGAGGTGATAAATATCTTTTAAGAATATATTGAGGGCTTTGAGCCTTTGCTTAATACCAGCCTCAATGTGGTTCCACTCGCTACCGGTAATTATGCGGGGGATTATATCGAAAGGAAAGATTTTTTCAATGCCCTCACCACTATTATATACCGTAAAAGTAATACCCTGGCTCATGAACAGCTTCTTAGCCATTTCATCTTTGTGGGTCATTTCTTCGGCGGGCAGCCCTTCGATAGCTGAAACAAAATTGCGGTAGTGTCCCCTTAAGCCTTCCGGACTAAACATTTCATCCCACACGCCGGGCTGATCCTGGTAAGATTGTAACAGTACATTTTCATCCATAAATAGAAATGATTAGAAGATGAACGATTTTTTTTACCAATAAACAACCTTAATTCGTAAAAATACCTTCAAACTTTAATAAAGACAGCCCAAAACAGAGAAAGAAGTATATTTTATTTTATCTAATACCAAACTTCAAAGACATTCCATAAAAATAATGTTCATTTTGCAACATACGTCTCAATTAAAATATGCATGAAAAAGGCGCTTTATTTCATTCTAAAATAAAAAAAACAAAACAGTGCATACTCTTAATTATTTTATAGAATTTAAGGTTGAAGAATTTGCAGGAGATAGTCAACTAAATTACCCGCTTATTCCTTCAATTCTTAACCAAAAAAATCTGCCAGGCCCATGAACATTCAAAATTATCTAAACGACCGTGTTGAAAACCAGGTACATTATTATGAAAGTAAAAGTGCGCTGAACAAACAGTACTATCTTTTTTTCAAGATCGCACAGTTGACTGCTGCTACCCTCCTACCTTTCTTTAGTGTTTTTCTATCCGACTATAGTTGGATGAAATATGTGATCGCTTTTTTAGGATCAGTTGTAACTATTTTGGAAGGTGTTATGGCAACAGGCAAGTACTACGAAAAATGGGTCATCTATCGTTCTACAGCAGAAACCCTGCGCCAGGAAAAATACTTGTTCCTGATGCAGGCCGGCAGTTACAGCGGACAGGATGCAGTGCAGCAGTTTGTAAATAAAATAGAATTCAGTCTGGGCAAAGAAAATGTGGGCTGGCAGCAATTAATTGTTAAGGATAATAAGAGCGGAAACAACCAACCCGGTAATGAACGCAATATTAATGAGCAGACAGATAAGCCTGCCCCGGCAGAAACCAGCATAAACACTCCTGCTGAAACTACACCTTCAGCGCCACTTGATCCCATAACAGGCGTACAAAACGATGCTGAAGCGCTGAAGGATACTTAAAATTTTGCAAAGTTGATCGTGTTTGCATTTTAAAATTTTGTTGCCTGATTTGCATGATTGTAAAACCAGCATTGGGTTTTAACCTACCCCTTAATGCACCAATTTGTTTTGTGGTAAAATAACTACTTTGCTTCGCCAAAAAAGAAAATAGACAATAACAGATGAGCTATAATTATTTGCCGCTTGACAGGAAATGGTTGAATTTTCAACAGGTAAAAAACTTACTCGATTTTGATCAGTTGGTCTCTATAACCTTTGATGCGCATGAACGCATTATGCATTGCCGCGAATATTTGGATAAGAAATTGCAATCGGGCAGTCAATTGTATTACGGTATAAACACCGGCTTTGGCTTTTTGCAAAATGTACAGATCAACGCCGGTCAGGTAGAACAATTGCAGTCCAACCTTTTAAAAAGCCATGCCTGTGGCCTGGGCGAATATGTACCGTTACCCATTGTAAAATTGATGTTGATGCTCAAAATTAAATCGTTGAGCTATGGCCACAGCGGCATACACATCGATACCGTAAAGCGTTTAATGGAGATGTACAATAACGGTATTTACCCTGTTATTTATACACAGGGATCGTTGGGTGCAAGTGGCGACCTGGCACCATTAAGTCATTTAAGCCTGCCTTTAATTGGATTGGGAGAGGTTTGGTACAAAGGAAAAATCAGCACCTCTGCAGATGTACTGAATGAATTGGGTTGGCAAGCCATTTCTTTAAAAAGTAAAGAAGGACTTGCACTGGTAAATGGCACCCAGTTTATGAGTGCGTATGGATTGTATTGTCTTAAAAAAGCAGACCAATTAATAAAAATGGCCGACCTGGTTGCGGCCTTATCGTACGATGCTTTTGATTGCAACCTTGAACCCCTGCACGAAAAAATACAAGAGATCAGGAGCCACGCCGGCCAGGTGCAAACGGCACAGGCAATGAGGCAATATTTAGCATCAAGCGACATCTCACATCAAACCAAAACTGAGATACAAGACCCCTACTCTTTCAGGTGCATACCACAGGTGCATGGCGCCACCAAAGACACTTTTGAGTATGTGTTGAACGTTTTTATGAGGGAGATTAATTCGGTAACCGATAACCCCAATATTTTTCCAGATGAAGACCTGATTTTAAGTGGGGGCAATTTTCATGGACAACCATTAGCCCTGGCTTTGGA
>JAJAYD010000280.1 GCA_026786345.1 Chitinophagaceae bacterium | reverse complement strand
GATAAGCATTTACGTTTTGATTACCGAGTATACCATAGGAAGCTCTCACCTTTATATCACCAATTTTATCACTAACGTTATTCAGAAACGACTCTTCTGTTAGCCTCCATGCTGCTGATAAAGATGGAAAGAAACCCCAGCGGTTGTCTTTTGCAAATTTGGATGAACCATCATACCTAAAATTAAATTCCACAAAGTAGCGGTCGCTGTATGAATAGCCTGCCCTGCCAAATAAGGAGTTGATGCTGGTTTCAATAGTTGCCTGGTTAGAATTGTAAGACCCCGTTGGGCTAACAATAGTACCAGTGGTTGGAACACCAAGGCTGCGGTCAGTCAGTGTTTTTAATACCTGGCTACCTTCTCCTTTAAAAGATTCATTGGCACTGCCAATCAGCACTTTTATATCGTGTAGCTTTATTTTTTTTGTGTATTCTGCTATTAACTGAAGGTTGGTAAATAATGATTTATAATTGTTATCGTACACTTCCCGGTCGTTTCCATAAGCACCACCAGGTATAAAATTTAATTCTAATCTCCGGCTGAAAGCACTATTGGAACGAACCGTACCTCCAAATACACCCCTTACCTTTAAATCTTTTGTAATAGCATATTCCGCATTTAGGTTGCCAAAAATTTCATCATCGTTATTGTTGCGGTAACCTCCTTTTTCTAAAATTGCCTTTGGATTGAACTGTGCAGAAACAGGGTTGGTGATGTAATTGCCTGCTGTGTCATTGTAAGAATAATACAATGGCACCCTTGTAGCATCTACCAATAAAGTACCCGTATTAGAGGAGTGGTCTTTACCCTGCACCTTAACATAACTTAAGATGGTATTGACTTTCAGCCTGCCAAATTCGTTGGTTTGGTTTAAGCGGATGTTATACCTTTTATACCCATAATCAGGGCCAATAAAATTATTCTTTTGATCAAGATAGCCAACCGATAACATGTAGGTATTGTTGGCACCGCCACCACTTACTGAAATATTATGTGTTTGCTGTGCAGCATTTTGCAGCAGGTTATCCACCCGCCAGTCACCATCGCCTTTTACATCAAAATCCTGAATTTGTTTTGGCGTAAATGCAGGTGCCAAACCTGAGTTTGCCAGCGATTCGTTTTTATAATACGCATTCTCCCATGCATGAACCGGTGTATAAGTTATTCTTGGGGATTGTGTACCATAAATACCACCGTATGTTACAACCGGAGAAGAATTTTTCTTTCCCTTTTTTGTGGTAATAAGTATTACTCCGTTTGCACCCCTGCTACCGTAAATAGCTGCAGAGCCTGCATCTTTTAAAATAGAAACCGTTTCTATATCAACGGGGTTGAGCAAGTTAATATCTGCGCCTACAATACCATCAATAACCACCAGCGGTGTATTATCTCCCAATGTACCCAACCCACGTATGTTAATGTTAACGCCTTGGCCGGGTTCAAAATTCCTTTGCTGAATAATAAGGTTTGGCGATAGGCCCTGCAAAGCTGTTGACAAATTTGTAACCGGCCTTCCATCTATGGCTTTTTTGCTAATTCCATCCACCGCACCGGTTACTGATATTTTTTTCTGTGTGCCATAGCCTACGACAATTACATCTGCCAAATCTCTGGATTCAGTTATCAACTTTACGGTCAGGGTTTTTCTTCCTGCCAGGGGTATTTCCTGTGATGTAAATCCTACAAAAGAAAATATTAATGTACCATTTGCCCTATCGTCAGGAATATTGAGTGTAAAATTTCCATCGGTATTAGTGCTTGTGCCAGTACCAGTGCCTTTCAGCAGCACACTTACAGAACCAATTCCGTCTCCATTTTCATCCGTTACTTTTCCGCTGATTGTTATGTTGTCAGCTATTATGGCAGCAACAGTATTGCTGTTCAGCGAAGTGATATTGCTGTTACTGCCTTCTGTCAAAGGGCTTTTTCCCTTTGCGGGTTGAAGAATAATTTTATCTTTTACCAACATAAAATTAATACCGAGCGGCTGTAGTAATTGCCGGGAAACCTCTGCAATAGTTTTGTCAGTAACTGTAATAGAAACTTTTTGGGTAACGTTTACTTCGTCATTGGCATATACAAAAAGAAGCCCGGTTTGCTTTTCTATTTTTTCTAAAACGATGTTCAGCTTTTCATTTTTCACATTCAGCGTAACAAGTTCTTCCATTGGGTCAGCTAACTTTTGTGAAGACACCTGCGTCTTTTGTTTTGGTGCTGCATAAACTGTCTGGGCATTTAGCGGAAACACATTTATCATCAGCAGCCAGCCAACATATAAAGGTTTCAGGCTATTGCCAAAGGAACAGGGAAATGCAAACAATCTTCCTTTTTTCATATCGCAATTATTATGGTTTTATAAGTAGGTTAAGCACGGGCTATAGTTTAGTTTCATCCAATGCTATACGCAATTCGTTACTCGTTATTCTGTAATAAATCTTTTTTGTTTTTGATAAGGATAAGTAATACATAATTTCTGCCAGTGTATTGTTTTGGAAGGAGCCGGTTAACACATATTGCCTTGCTTCATCGTCAAGGAACACTGCCTTCTTTCCAAAATTTCTTTCCAATTCGGTGGTAATGGCCTGTAATGTCATGGCTTTAAAAATCAATTTTCCTTCTGTCCATGCCTTATCTTCTGTAACCACTGTGGGCATTAGAGCAATTTTTTCATCGGTAAAATGGTACTGTACTTTATTGTTAGGTGTAATAAAAATGGTGTCCTGTTTTTTATTGGAATTGTATTTTGGGATAAAGGCAACTTTACCTGTTGCAACTGAAGTTTCTACTACCTTTTCATTATTGTACGCCCTTACGTTAAATGAAGTACCCAGCACTTTTACAGTGCCATTAGACAGGTGAATAATAAAAGGTTTCTGCGCATTTTTTGCTACTTCAAAAAATGCTTCACCATCCAGATAAATTTCCCTGGTACGCCCAGCAAACAATGGCGGGTACTGAATTTTACTGTCTGCATTGAGCCATACTTTACTGCCATCAGATAATTCAATGATACTTTTAGTGCCTTTTGAATTTTGCTTTTTTTCTAATTTAGAGATTTCGACAGGTGCGGTTTTATTATTGTTTGTTGATTTCAGAAATAATGCTGTTGTTAATATTATAGCTGCGCCGGCTGCTACGGCCACACGGAAATAAAACCATTTTACCGATTTTCTTTTTCTTTCAGCCTCCATATCTTTCACAGGTGTTTCAAACGGCAGTTCCAAACGCTGCAATACTTTTTGCAATCCATCTTCCACAAATACCTGGTTGGTATTGGATTCTTCTGCCCAAAACTGTTTTAGTAATTTATACTGTTGAGCAAATTCGGTATTGGCCGATATAATCAATTCCAGTTCTTTCGTTTCACTTTCGGTTACTTCGCCTGAAAGGTTTTTAGACACAAGTAAAAGAAAGTCGTTATTATTCATTGATAAAAAATTATAGTGTTCACTAATTAAGAGACAGTGCATTAGTATAAATTACTTACAGCCGAAAAAATTATATGGAGAAAAAAATAAACAGGAGGATAGAAACAAGCGGCCAGTTATTGTTTTTTTTAGGAGAAGGCTTGTCAATAAAAATATTTATAACGGCGCTTAATTTTTTAATAGCCCTGAAGAGCTGTGTTTCCACAGTACGGGGGGAAATTCCTAAAATTTCCGCTACCTGCTTGTATTTAAAGCCTTCTTCTTTTATAAGTTTAAATACAGTGCGTTGCTGGTCGGGCATTTGCTCGATTGCCATATTCAGTTTAAAACTGATTTCCTTCCACTCCAGTTCTTTTTCGGGATTGTTGAAGTTGATAACTTCTGCCAAACAACTTTCCGGCTGTATGGCAATGTGCAGGTGAGAATATTTTTGAAGGTAATTAAGAGAAAGGTTTCGAACAGCGACAAATAAATACGTTTCTAAAATTTTAATTGTACAAATGGTATCCCTTTTCTCCCAGATTTTAGTCATCACATCATTCACTATTTCTTCTGCTACTTCTTTTTTATGCACATACAGCATACAAAAACTGTACAGCCGGGGAAAGAACAGGCGGTACAAATCTTCAAAAGCTTTTTGCTTGCTTTTTTCAATCTGAGTTTGTAATTGTTTTATGACGGCAATATCAATCTTCATTTTTTGCAGTGACCGTTTTGCTACGTTAGTAAATGTGGTTTGGTGGTGCCTGTTTTATGCAGCAGTTCGCCAAAAATGGTATTAGCCCATGCAAACCAGCTACGGGTAAATTTATTCGCATCGTCTTTATGAAACGTCTCATGCATGTAACCAGTACCCGCGTGGGATTGTTGCAAGATGCCGATACAATTTTTTATCTCTGCATCGTTATCACTGGTTAAGGCACGGATAATGATACTTAGCGGCCAGATTAAATCAGTGCCTGCATGGGGTCCGCCAATACCCTCGCCAGCCTTGCCTTTAAAGAAGAAAGGATTGTAGCTGCTCAATAATAATTTTCTGGTGTTGATATAAACAGGGTCGGTATTTTTTACTGCACCGAGATAGGGTAATGATAATAAACTTGGCACATTAGCATCGTCCATTAAGTTAAAACTACCATAGCCATTCACTTCGTAGGCATACACTTTTCCAAACTTTGGATGGCTTACAACGGCATATTGTTTTAAGGCAGCGTCTACTTCATTAGACAATGCACTACATTCTTTTGCAAAGGCTGCATCTTTAAAAACTGCACTAGACATTTCAGCTAATTGCTGCAAACTAACAACAGCAAAAAAATTAGACGCGATTAAAAAAGGAAAAATCGTAGCATCATCGCTCGGGCGGAACATGGAATGAATAAGCCCTACCGGATTGGCAGGGTATCCATAGCCACCCAGCGGCACACCATCGGTAGCCCAACTGGTGCGTCGCTCAAATTTATAAGGGCCTCTAATGGTTTTCCGTTGTTGGTCTTTAAAAGTTTTTACAATAAGTATAGCAGCCTTTTTCCATTGCCCGTCAAAAGGGGTAGCATCGCCCGTTGTTTTCCAGTAATGATAACTTAGCCTTACCGGGTAGCACAAGGAATCTATTTCCCATTTGCGTTCATGCAGCCCGGGCTTCATGTCTGTACCATCATCTTTCCATTCGCTTACTTTGGTTACGTCTTTATAAAAAGCATTGGCATAAGGATCGAACAAAATATTTTTTGCTTGCCGGTTAATAACGCCTGCTATCAGTTGTTGGAGATTTCTATCTTCTTTTATAAGCCATAAGTAAGGCCAAACCTGTGCGGTACTATCACGCAGCCACATGGCATCAATATCGCCAGTTATGACATAAGTGTCTGGCTTGCCATCTATCATTTCAAAATCAACGGTGGTATCTAATGTATTGGGGAAACAATTGTTGAAAAGCCAGGCGAGTTGTTTATTACTGGTCTTTTTGCCAAAATCGGCAATAGCTTTTTCTACGGCATTGCTGGTAAATTTTCGTTTGTCAAGGGGAGTTCTTACTTGCGGAAAACTGGTACCAGGTGAGGCAGACAAGGGGAACCGGGTAAGTATTGACCCCACAGATAAAGCCCCGGCAAGGCGGACAAATTTTTTTCTATTCATAATCAGCAGGCAGTGTAGTTAACTTAAATAGACAGCAGTTGTAATAAAACTACTTACAAGCCAAAAGTAAATATTTTTTAAGCTGGTTATTTTGAAGAAAAACAGAGCAAGGTTACGCAATCAGCCTTGCAAGGGTTACAGAGACGAAGAAAGCGGGGTAATTACAAGGATAACAGGGTTCCGATACTACAACGTGTGTCTATGAAAAAGCGATCTAAATTGGCAAGTAGAAGAAAAAAGTTGGAAGATATATAAGTAGATCTCATCATTGGAAAAAATCACCATTGCGGGTTATTAGTGATGTTTGACCGGCATCTTAGTAACAACGCATTGCCAAAACCTGTTGCAATAATACCAGGTTCAATAATTACAACATCAATATTAAACTGCTTCAATTCCAACCGCAGGCAATCACTCCAGCCTTCCACGCATCTTTCGAAGCCATGACACCAGGCCCCAAGGGGCATATAAACTTTGCCACCCATGGAACTGTAGGAAAATTAGTACTAAACAAAATCTACGTTTTCAGTAATGCGTGTACCATCTTTTATAAATGCATCCATGTACATGTTTATTCTCTTTTTGGCTTCGTCCACATTACTTATGTTTAAATTGATATTAAGCAAGTCTATAAACCAGGGTAATTTTACTTTACTATGAATGTATGCAACAGCTATTTCTCTTGAAATGGGCAGCGTTGTTGTTTTTGATTCATCAAATACATCTTTATTATTAGCTTTCAACAGCTTCTCATATTCATTTTCCAGCAACCGTTCGAACAAAACCATAGAAAAAACATCACCGGCTTTTATACCTGTGCCTGCATCATCATCTGTAATTGTTGCTCCTTTATGAACCCATTCCCAAAGAATGCTTAAGCGGATCTCACCTGTTGCCATATCTTCCATTAAGTATAATATGTCATCGTTTCCAAAGAAGTCTGCCGGTTTTAATGTGGCAGCCTGCATACCTTGTCCGAAAGCATTTCCGTATTGTATTGCAACACTTAATAAATTTCTGGCTCCCCGAATAGTTGTTGGAGCCTTTTCAATTAATATCAGGCCGTTCGGCATCGTACACTTTATCGTAAAACGTAGCGCCACCGGCCAATTTCGCTTCTTCCATCCTGGCTTTCATGCTTCGTAAATAAGTAACACCCGCTGCCCATATCTCCTGGCTTTTAGTGGGTGCTTCCGTAGATTTGTCAATTACCGATGATAGTTCATTGCCGGGTTTGAGCGTTTGTATCTCATCCCGGATTTCATTGTACAGGTTATCCCTGTTAATAAATATATCCCAGTTGTTTGCAGCAGACAGGTAGAACGAATTTTCGTGATGAATAATGATACCCTCTGTGGTTTTGTATACATTCATTGGGGTTGCAAAAGTTTAGTGGGTATAAATATAATTCTAACAATGCCTACGCTGAATGAAGAGGAAAAAAATAGATGATTATTGAGGAATATTGTCCATCTATAATGCATATTTTCTATTGCAATCCTTGTCTCACATGGTTTTCAAACCAATGCCCGGAGTTGCATGGATAGGAGTTGTTGGAACGTTGATTTATAATTTACCAATGTATGTTGTGCCTAGAGTCATTATGGCAAGACTTGCACACTTATTTTATAAATACAAATAGGCGTAAATAACGCATTGGTTGCGGTTTTACAAATTGTACCGAACTAAAAAATGTTTGCTTTTGATGGCCGCCTTTTAGATGATAACCACAGTTAACTGCCGGGCGTTTGCAACACTATAATACTTAACTAAAAAAGATGGCTTGTTAGCGCACCTTCTGTTTAATTTTTAAGATGTTGTATAAAAATCAGTAGTCAATTGAATACCTTGTAATTAACTCATTGTTTGCACAGCGGGTTTTAGATTGGTATGTTTTCGGCTATTAATATAAAAAAAGATAAACAAAGCAATTAAGGAATAGGTTGCCAGGTTAAACAATGTATGGTGATCCATATACCTGTTATAATGCCATTGGTTTACGATAGCCATCAATAATAAGGTAATCCTTACACTATTTAAAAACCATAGCCCAAGCATGCCAATAAGCCACCAATAAAAATTATTAAGGTTTGTTGGTTTGTTAGCCCATACAAACGCCGTCCAAAAACAAAAAAAGTTTATACCTAAACATTCATAAACGATTTCAATGTAGCTGCCTTCTTGTGAAGTCAATCGAAAAGGAAGGGTTACGTGGGTATTAAGCCCTGTAGTGTGTGCAAGCAAATTTGATGTATATAATAAGGAATTTCTTAGCCAGTTAATATAATTAAAATGCTTGTCAAAAAACTGGCTATACACCAGCCCTTTATGATCGATGATGGCTATAAAGACGAGATTGCCATAATACAATATCAACAGAAGTATTATAAACCTCATTAAATAAGAAACATCAATCCATTCTGTTATTTTGCTTCGAAACCTGATCATAGTCCTTGATTAAATTCCTTATTAATCTATGCAACGTAAAACCACTCGCCCATCATCCGCAATAGCGGATAATTAGGCGAGTGGCAACCAAATAAATTTCTTGTCAGGCATTAATCCTTCGGCAAATCATTTCCTGGCCGGCCTTTTTTCATATCCATTCTTTTTTTGGCAGCATAGCCAACACCGGCAGCTATAAATAGGCTCAGTCCAAGGTCTAACGGTACCCCTGTTCCATTTGGATCAGGGTCTGGGCCCGGACCTCCAGGAACCTGGGCCATCGCCACATTAGATAATAATAAAATGCTGCTTGCAAGAATGCCCGATCTTAGGATTGCTTTTACTTTCATGATAATGATTTAAGAGTTTGTAATTGTTTTAGTTTCCGAATACTTTGATGGTTGTTCTAACATTGTTTGCCGGGTTATTTATGTACAGTTGGTAAACGCTGTTTGTGATAGCATTTTTTAATTGCAACGGAATCATAGTGTTTCCACCCGGATATTTTATCTGGTCTCTAAGAATTATCTGACCAAGGCTATTAACCAATTCTATATTGTAAACCCCCTTAGGCTGGTTGATGAATTGAATGTTTAGCGTTTTGCCTGATAAAGGATTTGGTGAAATTTTAAAAGTTCCTTTTACAATATTAGCATCGTTTGGTATGGAACTTCTTGCTGCAGTAAGTACAACCATAAAGCGCCGCGGATTAGCTGAAGCAGCATTTCCATCTCTATTAATTTTTACTGTAGTTACTTCGTTTAAACTTAATTGAGTGCTGGTTTTAAGATAATTATCAATCAATACGGCAGTTTGTACTGAAGTTGAATTCAAATTTTCAGGCGTAAACTGCAAAATGTACTGCTTCTGTTCTGTATTCCAAAGCTTTAAGAAGATAGTATCAGATCCCATAACCGGTTGTCTTCTTTCTACCATTAGTGTTTGCCCATTTCTTACAGTGCCCAGGTTTTCATTCATGTTTTCAAGTTTAACCGGGTCAAAGGCATCGATATTATCTGAATAAATGGCTCCATAAGCTGTAAATGTTTCATCTATTACAGATGCTTCTCCACCTTTATCCATTACCTGGAGTGTAGTTCTTAAGCCTCTGGTTATGTTTGATGATGATCTGAATACGTTGGTTGCAGCGGTGGCCGATTTATCGCTTTCCTTTATAGTTAGGCTACCTGCCGTACCGTCAGAACGTACCAGGAAGCCCTGTCCTGACTGTATCAATTGGCTTTCGGGGCTTACAGGAGTTGGGGTGATATTGTATCCGCCTGCTCCGTTGTCGCTTAACAGCACATAACCACCTACTCCACTCGCGCCTCCAAGTTTAGGATCCCACAGGTAAAAATTGTTCTGAACATGATTACGGGTAAGGGTTGCAAAGTTTATAGGCGATGCATACGGATTTGGAATTGCTGTAAAGCCCGATGCACTGACGTTAAACAGCTGATCGCCTGTTTTTAAAGGTCCGTAAGAGCGGAGAATGGTATTATTCGGCGTTACATTATTAAAACCAAGGGTAATGCCTCTATTTCCCCTTACAAAAAGCATGTAAGCATTCGTATTAACATTAGTCGCATTGGTATTTGGAAGTGATCCCCAGTTATTAGCAACATTGTTATATTTCAATATAGAATTCATTGCGATTACAGGGTTAAAATCATACCCGTTTACTGCACTTCCCTGTGTGATATGTGTGCCGAAACCCGGATTGGGGTTTGGATTGATTGAGGAAGTTGTAGCTCCTTCCTGCCATGCGGCATTGATAGACTGGTTTCCGCCAACGGGTGCACTCATAATTCGCCACGCCCTGCGGGCGGGAATATATCTTTCAACCGTGACATTGCCACTAATAACACCGGTTACAGGCGCAACCCGTGCAGTTTTTGAAGCAGAACTTTTTAGGGTAATATTATTACCTGTTGTAAAGGCTCCCGCTACAATATTTAAAACATTGTAAATGTCAAGTGGAGTGCCTACATTAACTGAAGCACCTGTTCCTGTACGATTAAGAGTAAGGTTCCATAAACTGCGGCCACTCATTACAAAATTTAATGCACCGGCATTGCCTCCATTTGAGCCTGTAACAATAAGGCTCGAAGTTGCAGAACCCATCAACATTCCTGTTCCTATTAAATTTGCTTCTGATAAAGTGAACCCGTTAATTTTTAAAATGTTTCCGGCTGGTATGTCAATGATGCCATCAACAGTCCAATCAGCCGTCATTGTATAATTTGGAACACGATTAACAAGGTGGAAGGTTTTACCAAATCCAAAATCGGTTGGGTTGGCACCACTACCGTCAAGATTGACACCCCAGGTTAATACATTATGGAGGTCACCCGCAGCTTTTGAGTAATAGTCGGTTGCAGGTGCAGCGCTGGTCCAGTTAAATGTTGTAGCATCGCTTGTAGTACCCACCGAAGCAATAATATTGTCCAGACCGATATTGTTGCCTGTATAGCAGAATTGGGCTATCCCACTTGCGTTGGTATTGGCAAATCCTGTACTTCCGGCATTTGCCCCGGTTATGGTAAAGTCTACCCGTACTCCAACAACGGGAACACTGAACTGATCCTTTACCAATGCTTCAAAACACCGGTTTATTCCTACGGTGCCCGATGCGTTTTTAGGTGTGAGCGTTAAATTATTTACAGTAGCTATAGGGGCAAGTGATTGACCCCCAGGATAACCATACGAGTCAGCAAAATCAAATCCATATACAAAAATGCCAAAAGGCAAGTTGGTCCCGTTTATTATATGTGTTCCGGCAGTAAGATCTAGCTGTGCACCTGAAAAACCTGTTGATCCGATAGGGGTGAATGCAGCGGCGGGAATAGTAACGCCATCTAATTTTATGGCACCAACGGCTGACGCAGGAGAAACAACATTTACAAAATTAAATCGAAAGCCGGCAGCAGGTGTGGCGAATGTATAGTTGCCCAGGAACTGCTCATACGGTGTTATAAGCATCATAAACGGGTCCGAAGTAACATCGTCGAAAGACGTACCATTAGAATATTGTGCGACCAGTATAGGTTGTGTGCTGGTTATTTGTGAAGAGGAAGTAAGTATAGTTTCGAATAGTTGCCCCCTGTTTAAAGTGGCTACCAAAGCGCCATTCACTCTTACCTCTGTTGAATTTGTGGAAGCAAGGAATCGAAAAGTATCTCCACTCCTTCTGGTTTTTAATGGTACGGTAACAAAATTTTTACCCCAGGCACTTGTTGGAGGTAATTGTTCAACAACAAAGTCGCAGGCTACGGCGCCAGGCGGTATGTTGGCACACTGGTGACCACCAAAAACGGCAATGGGTTTAGTTGAAACAACTACAGTTCCTGACAGATCGTTGGGTGCAGCACCTGTGTTGCGTAATTGATAGGTTTGGCCCTGGTTCAGGTTTATGTTGTACGGTACACCTGCTGTTCGGCCATCGGTACTAACAGTAGGTGTAATAGTGACCTGGGTGGTGTTTTGCGAAGCGACTATGGCAAATTCGGTTCCGTTTATTACGTTTGAATTTTTATAGCCTAAAACAATATATTCTGTACCTAAAATGTCGGTTGGCAGACCCAGGTAGGCATCCGAAGTAAATTGCCGCCGGCTGAGCGCATAAACCGTAACTTCCTGATTGGCTACCACGTGAACACCAAAATTACCTATTACGTTGGACGTTTGTATGTCGACACTACCAGGCAATATTACAGTGGTTACCGAACCAACTGTAACTGTAAATGGTGTAGAAAATGCAACTCCGGGAACACTTACTGTTCCACTGGTGTTTTGATCGGCACTAATAAAAAGTTTAAATTCATTTGCGCCAAAATTACCAGGAAAAGCCAACCAAAAATCGGTGCCTTTGCTATCTAATGCCTGTGCATTCGAGTTGATAGAAAGTCCGCAGAGGGTTATCAAAATTATCAGTGCCGATGAAAGACTCTTTAGTAGAATTTTTACCTTTTGCATAAAGCGGGATTTTATTGGTATTTAAATTGTAAGTATGTTTAAAGTTTTTCAGAAACCGTAATATCACTGTAAGAAAAATTTGAAATAGAAGCGATATACGTAGGCTGCACCTGCTCTGGCAGTATGATAAGTTTTTTGTTTCGGGGGTTGGTGCAACTAGTTTCTTTTAATTCGCCACTTGCCAATTCAATTGATTTTTTACCAGAGTAACCTTTAATTCCAGGCCCTTCCTGTGTTGAAAAAACTTCTTGCCAGGTAATCTTTACCTGAAATTTATTTTTGTTTTTAAGCATTAAAAAAACAACATTTTTTCCACCGCAATCTTGTAGCGCATGGTAAAACTCCACTCCGTTTGTCACCTTATCAAGTTTCCAATTTATCGTTGCGTCCCCAGCTACAACTACTTTGGGTGCCCATATGGTTACTAATAGAATATAGATAGCAATCTTTATTCTTCTTACCAGGACCTGGCTTACAATGTGAAACATAAAAAATTGTTTTTAAGTAATAAAAAAATAGAAAACAAAAAATGCACGTCAAACTCACTCTCAGATCATTAGACCTAACTTGATTTGCCCAAAATAAAAATCATGTAGTGTTTTATAGAATAATTGACCAGAACAATGAGTACTTTTCAAACTTCTTCAATAGTTATAAGACTGAGTTTATAGTTTATGATCGCTTTCTGGGGGAAGCTGACACATTATTTATAACGACAACCTAAACATAAATATTATTTATACAATTTGCAAGAATATTTTTATTTTTTTTTGAGGTTAATTTTTCAAACTGGATTTTACCCTATGCTTACTTTTTTTATACAACTAAATTAGTTACTGATAAATTTAGATGCTACCAAATTGCCCCATCTTTCTAATTGCCGTGTCCATCAAATCGATCAATTACAAGATTCCCTTTACTGATTGCTCTTATAAAATACTATTTTGCTAATGTGACCGAACATAAAATATTTATTGATTTCTTGACTCACCTGAGTTTTACTAAATAAGTGGTGTAGGGGAATAGTGTAGGCTTGCCTTTGTGATTGAAGAGAGGTGCAAGCCGCTTTTGTAGGGGAAAGCTTTCGGGCTTTTTAGAATAGTATTCCTTTTTTCTGCCCTTCTATTTTAGGTTTATTTTTTTTCCTAACAAAAACAATTAGAATAGGCCAACACATCATCTGGCTGATACTCTAAGACCTGCTTTAGTATCCTCATCTATCCTGTGACAAGAGTCAAAATTTTTGCTTAAATAGCAGGGAGAAGTTCCTATGCTATTTTTCTATCAATTAAGTGATTTATGCGGATAACAATTATTGTTGCTGTTCTATGTTTCCTTGCATCCTGCCAAAGGTCCGACACGTTGTTTACAAAATTATCCCCTTTGCATACCAACATTCATTTCAATAACCAAATCACTGAAAGCGATTCTATCAACCCGCTGGATATGGAATTTTTGTATAATGGCGGAGGTGTGGCGGTGGGCGATTTTAATAAAGATGGGTTGCCCGACCTATACTTTACCGCCAGCCAGGTGAGCAATAAAATGTACCTGAACAAAGGGAAACTAGCGTTTGAAGAGATTACAGAAAAAGCTGGCGTAACAGGCGAAGGACGGTGGAGCAATGCTGCCTCCGTTGTGGACATTAACAACGATGGCTGGCCCGACATTTACGTTTGCGCAACCATTAATAAAGATCCAAGTAAACGGGCCAACCTGTTGTACATTAACCAGGGGCCCGATAAAAGTGGTGTGCCACAATTTAAAGAAATGGCTGCGGCGTATAACCTGGCCGACACCGGGTTTTCAGTACATGCCGCCTTTTTTGATTACGACCGGGACGGCGACCTCGATATGTATCTCGTTACGACTACCCTTGCCCAAAGAAACAGCACCCGTTTTGATGGTGGCGGTGATGACAACAGGATCGCATTATCGGATAAATTATATCGGAACGAGGACAGCGATTCGCTGGGACACCCGTGGTTCACCAATGTATCGTTACAGGCCGGTATCGCAGACGAAGGCTATGGCCTGGGTATCGCAATTGCCGACATAAATAAAGACGGCTGGAAAGATATTTACGTGACCAACGATTTTTATGGAAGCGACCTGTTGTACATCAACAACCGGGATGGAACTTTTAGCGACAAGGCCCGTGTATGCTTTAAACATACTGCTCAAAATGCCATGGGAAATGATATTGCCGACATCAACAACGATGGATTAGCCGATATCATTTCTGTGGATATGAACCCGGAAGACAACTACCGGAAAAAGAAGAACATGAATGGGATGAATTACTTCATTCATGAGCAGCTTGCCCAAAATGGCGTACAGCAATATGTGCGCAACACCCTGCAATTGAACAATGGATTGGTTGCCTACGACACCAGCAAACAACTGCTTCCCTCTTTCAGTGATATCTCTTTTTATGCCGGTGTTGCCGAAACCGACTGGAGTTGGAATCCATCTTTGGCAGATTTTGACAATGATGGTTTTAAGGACCTGCTTATTACCAATGGTTATCCGCGTGATGTAACCGATCATGATTTTGCTGCCTATCGTTCAAAGGCATTTAAAACGGCTTCGAAAAAGGAATTGATGGACCAGATACCGCAGATAAAAATCTCCAATTATGCTTTCCGAAATACCGGGCAATTGCAATTTGAGAATGTTACCAATGCGTGGGGATTGAACCTTGAATCATTTTCAAATGGAGCGGTATATGCAGACCTGGACAATGATGGCGACCTGGATTATGTGATCAACAACATTAATGAAAAGGCTTTTGTGTATGAGAACAACAGCCACAATTTGAACAAGAATAATTACCTCAACATACGTTTTAATGGAAGCAGCAAGAACATCAATGGCATTGGTGCAATCGCCGACATTTATTACAACCAAGGCTTGATGCAGACCTTTGAGAACTCACCTTATCGTGGTTACTTATCAACGGTTGACAACTATATACACTTTGGTGTTGGCGCTGAGCAACAAATAGATTCTGTGGTTATCACCTGGCCGGATGGTAAAAAAGAACGGCTGATGAATGTGCCTGTAAACCAAACGCTTGCAGTCTCTTACAAGAATGCTTTAGTACAGCCTGCCGGGGAGCAACAGGCATACAATACTTTGTTTACCAACACCACCATTGAAAGCGGGATTGATTACCGCCACCAGGAGTTTGACTATATCGACTTTAATACACAAAAATTATTACCACACAAGTTTTCGCAGTTCGGTCCCTCCATAGCTGCTGGCGACTTAAATGGCGATGGCTTGGATGACCTTTTCATTGGTGCTTCTGCGAGCAACACTGCTACTATTCTTTATCAACAAACCAACAGAAAATTTATTGAAAAAGCCCTTACAAGTTTTACCGGCACCGACATCCGCAGACCTGAAATGATGGGGGTATTATTGTTTGATGCGGATGGCGACGGCGACCTCGACATTTATGCCTGTAGCGGCAGCAACGAATTTGCACCCGGCACCAAAAATTACCAGGACCAATTTTACATCAGCACGGGCAAAGGAAACTTTCTACACGATACGCTGGCCATCCCTAAAAACCTGTCCAGCAAAAGCTGCATTAAGGCGGCCGATTATGACAACGATGGAGACCTCGATCTTTTTATTGGCGGAAGGCTTAACCCTACCCGTTACCCCGAACCGGTGAGCAGTTACATCTATAGAAATGACACAAAAGATGGAAAAATAAAGTTTACAGATGTTACCGATGAGGTGGCGCCAGTGCTTAAGAACATAGGGCTGGTGTGCGACGTGGTGTGGACAGATTTTGACAATGACGGGCAGCAGGACCTGCTGATTGCGGGCGAATGGATGCCCTTGACCTTCCTGAAGAACGATCATGGAAAGTTCACAAACAATACTGCAGCAACAGGTCTCCAAAACAAGACCGGTTGGTGGACCAGCATTGTCTCCGGCGATTTTGATAATGACGGCGACATGGATTATGTCGCGGGCAATGTGGGGCTCAACTCCTTCTTTAAAGCGTCAGAAAAAGAGCCCGTTAGTATATACGCAGCCGACTTTGAGGGCGACCAGGCCTATGATGCCATACCTGCTTTATACCTGCCGGATCAGGACGGCAACCGGAAGGAATTTCCTGCGCATGTGCGGGACGATATGGTGAAGCAAATGATCAGCACAAGGCGTAAGTTTCAAAATTATAAAAGCTATGCAGTAGCCGATATGAAGGCCTTGTTACCACCTGAAGAAATGCAAAAAGCCCTGGTACTGAAAGCAAATTATTTAGCCTCCGCCTATATTCAAAACAATGGCAACAACCAGTTTGAATTAAAGCCCTTGCCTTTGCAGACCCAACTCGCACCTTTAAACGGCATGGTGGCAGAAGATGTAAATGGCGATGGCTCGCTTGACCTGGTGATCAATGGAAATGATTACGGCAACGAGGTGGTAAATGGTCAATACGATGCCATGAACGGACTGGTGCTGCTGGGCAATGGCAAGGGAGATTTTGAGCCAATGAGCATTCAGCAAAGCGGCTACTTTGTACCGGGCGATGCCAAGGGATTGGCTACACTTGCAGTCGGTAATCGCATGGCCGTTGCGGCTACACAAAACCGGAAAAAACTACAACTGTTTACGCTGAAAGAAGCCGGAAAAATGATACGCTATACAACAGGCGATGTATCAGCCATCCTCCACCTTACCAATGGAAAGCAGCGCAAACTGGAGATCACTTACGGCACTTCCTTTCTTTCCCAATCCTCCAGGTTTACCCTGCTTAATAACATGATTGACCACATAGATATCCTTAACAGGAAAGGAGAAAAAAGGACCATCAATGCCAAAAGCTTTTAAATATAATAACACACAAATACTTCTATGAACAACAACGCTTCCCTACTTCAGTCCGCCTTTAAATGGCTGCTTGCTACTTTAATTTGCATGGTTGTATTTGTGCAGGCGGGTCTTGCACAACCCATCATTTATCCTGCTCCATCCGGGTTACAGCCATCTGCTGACTACGAAGTGTTTGTAAATGGTAAAAAGGTGTTTGTGTATGCCTCCCCTGTTCCTGCGGCGTTTTGCTCTTTTGATATGAGCGGCCCGGTAGAGGTGACCATCAAAGCAAGCAGGGACTTAAAGTGGGTGGATGTTCGTCCACGTACAGCCGGTATTCAACCCATTTTTAGGGACAGTACCATAACGTTTCGTTTAAGCAAACCAGTGCAGCTAAGCATTGAATTAAATGGAAGCCTGCGCACCCCGCTTTTTCTTTTTGCCAATGCGCCTGAAGTAAACAAGCCAAACAAAAATGATCCGCAGGTTATCTACTTCGAAGCAGGGAAAGTTCATTATCCGGGCATTATTAATGTTGCCAGCAATCAAACCATTTACATAGAAGGCGGCGCCGTTGTCATCGGTGTTATAAAAGCCAAAGAAGCCAGCAATATAAAAATCCTTGGTCGCGGCGTAATGGACGGAACATATAATAACCGCTTAAATGATGCGGTGGTAAAAGCAGCGGCTAACGACACTTCCCTGCTGCGCAATATGACGGGAACCTACCAGCGCTTTCTTGAATTTACCGATTGCAACAATGTGACGATAGACGGCATCACGCTCACCAACAGCACCTCGTGGCAGGTAGTGTCCATTCATTCAAATAACGTTCACATCAACAACATTAAGATTATAAGCGACCAGGCAAGCGACGACGGCATAGACGTAGTTCGCTCCACCAATGTGGTTATACAAAACAGTTTTATACGAACCAAAGATGATTGCGTGGTGATAAAAGCGCACATGAAATATGAGCCGTCCGAATCGGTGGACAAGGTGTTGGTGGAGCACTGCACTTTCTGGAACGCCTTATGGGGCAATGCAATTGAAATTGGATTTGAGCTAAACGCTGCCGAAGTAAAGAACATTACTTTCCGCGATATTGATATTATTCATGTGGAGGCAGGCGCTGCCATCAGCATTCACAACGCCGGTAAAGCGCATGTAAAAAACATCGTTTTTGAAGACATCCGTATAGAGGATGCGCGGCATAAATTATTTGATTTTGCCATCTTTCGTTCGCAGTATTCAGAAGATGGAACACGCGATCCTGAAGAACGCAGGCGGTTGTATTTGAATGGCGCCTGGGATGGCGTATTGCATGTGCCGGCGAATGAACGAGCGGCCCACATGCCATATCGCGGACACATCAGCGATGTTGTGCTAAAGAACATTCGTATTACCGATGGCCTGTTTCCCTACTCCATTTTTTATGGCGCCGATAAACAACACCAGGTAAAAAACATTACCATAGAAAACTTACAGGTGCATGGTAGAAAAATTACCAAATTAAGTGATGCAAAGTTTTACCAGGAGAACAGCAGTAATGTTGTTTTGAAGTAATGCTTGAGTTTTATTTTTTTTTGGACCGGGCGGTTAAACTTTTTTCTACATTCTTGCGTCGCACTCTTGTACTTGTAAAACTTTATGGAGCGACTTAAAATGCTATGTTATAAGATAATTTTGGGAGTATAAATGTTTGCTGAATGTTGAATCTACCAGTACAAGAGAGTGACCCCGCAAAAATGACGGGGCAGGCAACAACAATGTTTAATTCTTAATCAAACGTTCGTAACAAAAAATAACTGGTGCATATCAAAGTCTATTTTCGAAGCACAATTCAAACGCATAACAATGTTTGATGAATGTGAACCTGCAAATGCAGGAGTCACTAAACAGAAAATTGCACTATGTTGCTTCACATTAGTCGAATGCTTTTACTAAAAAAAATAATTCTAATCAACAACTAAGCATCTACAAACAATTAGCTTACAATATATTCTCATGATATTAAAATCATTTCTTAATCACTTCTTTTTTTATTTCATCCTGCTGCTGCTCATCAGCAAACAGTCGCTTGCCCAAACGACTATTCCACTCTATAAAGACTCTATTCCCAACTCAATTGCCGGGCCCGATGAAGAGACTTCAACCATTAACAAAGACAGCGTTTTGATCATAAGTAAAGTGAGCCGTCCAACGCTTACCATTTACTTACCACCCAAAGAAAAGCAAACGGGTGCAGCCGTAATTATTTGTCCTGGTGGAGGCTATTGGGTGCTTGCAGCGGGGCATGAAGGCGCCGATGTGGCGAAGCGGTTTAATGAAATGGGGGTTGCCGCATTTGTATTAAAATACCGTATTCCAAACGAGAAGACGATGCGCAATAAAGAGATCGGCGCTTTGCAGGATGCGCAACGGGCCATACAACTGGTTAGGGAAAATGCGAAGGAATGGGGCATCCGCAAAAAAGGTGTTGGCATCATGGGCTTTTCAGCCGGTGGTCACCTTGCATCTACGGCAGGAACCCACTATCAAACCGCTTATATCAGCAATCCAAAAAACACCTCATTACGTCCTGATTTTATGGTGTTGGTTTACCCGGTTATCAGTCTAACAGAACCCATTGGCAGCAAAAATTCAGGCGAACAATTGTTAGGCAAAAATCCATCGGCTGAAAAAATTGCAGCATACTCCAATGAACTTCGGGTAACCCGCAAAACGCCTCCGGCTTTTTTGGTACACGCTAAAGATGATGGGGTGAAAGTGGAGAACTCCCTTGTTTTTGCTGCCGCTCTAAAACAACATAATGTACCTGTAGATATGCACATTTACCAAAAGGGCGGCCATGGCTACGGCATGTACAACACAACCAGCGATGTACTGTGGATGGACCTTGTTGAACAATGGATGAAAGACAGAAAGTTCATCAGATAGGCCGTTTAAATCTTCGGCAGTTCCCACGGTTGTCTATACGTGGGGGTAATCAATGCATTAGCCGCGGCGTTGCTGCCAAAGTTGTTACGCTGTGCATCCCACACCAACCTGGATTTGGTGCGTAGCGCTATATTTCCCATATGTGCATACATGGCTACCAGCCGTCCGTTCTCAATGGGGCAGTTCGGATCTTTCCGTGTTTTTATACAATCCAAAAAGTTTTGCATATGGGTTTCGTGCGAGCCTTTACTGGTTTGTTTAGGCATAGCAGGCACCTTTGTTTTTTTAAGTTCATTATCCCATTCTGGAAACAATTCCCATGTGTCGCGATCAATCACCAACGAAGCGTTGTTACCGACAAAAGCCAATCCATAGCTGCGGCCGTAAGGGCCACTTTGCAAACCTGCTGCGTGTTGCCAGTTGATAGTAAAGTCGGGTAACTGGTAGCTCACATCCATGGTATCAAAAGTTTCATGTGCATGATCAGGAAACGAAAAATTACCACCCGTTGCAGTAACGGAAAGTGGCAGATCTTTTACATCTTTTGCCCATAAGCCCATATCAAGCAGGTGTACACCCCAGTCGGTTAGCAGGCCGCCGCCATAATCCCAAAACATACGCCACGAGCCATGAAATCGTGTTTTATTAAAGCTGCGTTTGGGTGCCGGTCCCAACCAGGTATCAAAGTCTACGCCTGCAGGCACCGGCTCATCCGGAACTTTTAACTGTCCAATACCATAGTTGAAATTGCCCCAAATATTCACCTTGCGCAACTGCCCTATGTTGCCGGCTTTTATAAAATCAATAGCTCCTTTAAAGTGATCGCCGCTGCGTTGTTGCTGGCCCACCTGCACTACCCTGTTGTATTTTCGTGCAGCCTTCACCATCAGGTCACATTCAGCAATAGAATTCGCCAAAGGCTTTTCCGCATAAATTTCTTTACCCGCCTGGCAAGCATATATAAAGGGAAGGCAATGCCAATGATCGGGCGTTCCAATAATTACCGCATCAATGTCTTTATTGTCAATCAGCTTTCGATAATCTTTATAAGCTGTCGGTGCTTTACCCTGCAGTTTACTTACGTCGTCAATCCGTTTATTTAAGATGGAATCATCAATATCGCAGATTCCGCCGCAGGCTACATTGGGCTGTTTAAGGGCATTTTCCAGGTTGTAATAACCCATGTTTTTTGCACCTATTAATCCGACTACAATTTTTTCACCGGCACTAAACTTGCGCTTGTTTGTAGTACCGGCAAATAACCCGCCAGGCGCCAATGTGGAAAGGCTGGTAGCGGCAAGTGCCATGGCAGTATCATTCAAAAATTCGCGGCGTGTAAATGACATGCAATTAGTTTAATAATTAAAATTAGAAAATTTAAGTTAGCCAATTAAACCTTACAATGGGGATGAAACCAAATATAATCAGCAGGTAAATTGTTTGCTTTACAACTCCACCATTTGGGGTATATATCAATACAAAACATATTGAAAACACCAGGTATAATTAATTTTTCACAGCCCGCTACCGTCTGACTACCACGGTTTGTAGAAGCTGAGAATACAAAGACAGCAAAGGATACAACCCACCTATAAAACATTACTTTTAAGCTTAATCGAATGCTGTATGAATAAAGTTTGTTTACACCTGTTAATAATGCTTTCTATTACTGTACATGCACAAACGCCCTTGTACGATCAAACCAAAGAAGGCTTTTTAGTTTTTCATCCTATCAAAACAAATGAGCAGGGTAAAATTATTCCCTGGTATAATGATGAGCCGGGCATTGCGTATGATTTTGTAATTAATGCTACCTGGCATTTTTGGGACACCATGCGCCGCGATATGAATGGCTTACCCTATTTCATGAATCACCAGGTGTGGCGGCCACAAAATGATCCGCGTGGGTTGGGTGGCGACCAGTTAGCCATGGCCCTGTCGTCGTGGCAATTGTTGTATCAATACAGCGGCAATGAGAACGTAAAAGAGAACATGAAATTTATTGCCGACTACTACCTTACCCATTCGCTTTCGCCGGCCAATGCAAAGTGGCCCGACCTACCTTTTCCTTACAATACCATGATCTACTCCGGCATCTATGATGGCGATATGGTAATCGGAAAAAATTTTACCCAACCGGATAAAGCAGGCAGCTTTGGCTGGGAACTGATTAAACTGTATAAGATAACCGGCAATGATAATTACCTGGTG
>JAJAYD010000279.1 GCA_026786345.1 Chitinophagaceae bacterium | reverse complement strand
TTGTTATTCCAATTGTATTCATACTCAGCCCAAATTGGCCCTTTAAAATTTTGGCGTTTCAACTCTTCCAAAACCGCTTTTATGTTCGAAATTCCTGTACCCCAGGGTACATCATGTGGGCCTGCAGGTGACTGTGGGCGGGGTGCACCTTCTACCCGCGGTGCGGGAGGTTTTTGACCATAGGCGAGGTATTCGGCACTTGGCTTTTCATGCAAATCTTTCATATGCAGTTCAAACACCCTGCCTTGTAATTTTTGCAACATGGCAATAGGGTCAAGTCCCGATCTTATCCAATGGCCTATATCGGCACATGAGCCTAAATGTTTGCTTAACCCCGCAGTATATTTTATCAGTGTATCAGCGTGCCAGTAACGGGATGGCCGCGGATGATTGTGTATAGCCACGTTGATGTTGTATTCATCGGCAAGTTTAGATACCATAGGCAATTGCCCGAAGGTTGGTTCGGTAGCAAACTGCTTTAAACCCATTCCTTTTAAAAACACAAACAACTGTTTCCAATCCTCATTGGTTGCGGGAGAAACTACCCCATACGAAAGCATAGAGATTTTCTTAGATTTCAATAATTGTAAAACCGAATCTCTTTTGCCTGCAGGCATGTGAAAGTCAAGGTTGCCCTCAATGCCGGCTCCAATCTTTTGGCCGGGAAATCCTTCAACATACTTAAGGCCGATGCTATCCGCTTTATTCAGCGCTTCTTCCAGCGTAAACAGCCTGAAGGAGTATGCCTGCGTTCCTAATTTCCAACCCATTGCCTCAGGTGTTTTTTGGGCGGAAAGGTTAGTCCCTATACTGGTAAGGATAAAACCAAACAGTAATAATTGTTTCATGTAATGTTTCATATGGCGCTATGGCTTTTAGTGTGTAAAAATATAAAAGGTGTTGATGTTTAGGCCGAATTTCTGCCTGCGTTAATGATCCCAAACGAACAACGTATCACCAATTTCCGGTACGCTTCCTTTTTTGCCTCCGGCAATAACCTTTCATCCATCTCCCTGATTTTTGCCATGGCAAACTGCTGTATAGTTGTTAACGGCAATACGATCTTTTCCCGCATTTGTACCGACAATTGTTCTACAGGGTAATTGGCCATCAATTCGTTTTTGCCCGAAAGCATAAACATATATCTCTGGGTAAGTTCGTACTCGTGATAGATCATGTTCCAAATGCCGCCATACTTTGGATCGGTGGCTAAAAATTTGGTAAGTGGAAAGAAACATTTCTTCATAGACATCTCGCAATTGTCCATAAGCGTTTTTATAAACAGCGAGTTATCATACAAGTCTTTTATTTCTTTAAACCTTCCCTTTTTGTCCAGTTCTCTTAAGGCGGTACCCACACCATAGTACCCGGTTACATTTTGCTTTAACTGGCTCCATGAGCCAACAAAGGGAATAGCCCTCAGATCTTTTATAGTAAGCTTTGAGGAAGTACCACGTTTGGTTGGTCTGCTTCCAATATTTGTATCACTGTAAAATTTTAATGGACTAACATTGGAGAGGTAGTTCATAAACTCCGGATGGTTTTTTAGCTCCACATAAGATTGCAGGCTAATATCAGAAAGCTCTTCAATAAGTGCCTCCTCCGGTTTAGTTAATGTTTTTTGCCTGGAAGGAAACAACGTATTTGCAATACCCGCATTTACCAGTTGCTCTATGTTGTATTGTGCAGCATCTATATTACCAAAGCTTGAGCTAATGGTCTGACCCTGTATGGTGAGCTGGATTTCTTTGTTCGAAATATCCTTACCCATTGAAGCATAAAACTTATGGGTCTTGCCACCACCACGTGCAGGAGGTCCGCCCCTGCCATCAAAAAATACTACATCAAAGCCATGTTCTTCTGAAATTTTGGTCAATTCTTTTTTAGCCTTATAAATACTCCAGTTGGCCATCAGGTAGCCGCCATCTTTAGTGCCATCGCTAAAACCCAGCATAATAGTTTGGCGCCTGTTCCTGCGGTTTAAATGGGTATTGTACACCTGATTCTCATACAATGCAGCCATGATGCCCGGAGCATTTTTTAGATCGCTGATGGTTTCAAAAAGCGGTACTATATCAACATTCAATTCTTCTTTTTTCCAACCTCCCAACATAAAGATGCCATACACTTCCAGCACATTCAACACACTATTGCATTGGCTAATTACATAACGATGGCAGCCCTCTACTCCATTAAAGTGCTGAATGGTTTTAACTGCATCCACAGAAAGTAAGGTATCTTTTAGCAAGGGGTCTGTATATAGATCAACATTGGCTGTACCATCAAGGTGCGTTACAATTTCAATCTTTTCTTCGTTGGTGAGTGTTGGGTAATTTTTAGGAAGTATATCTTCTTTTTCAGCTATGGCTTCAAGTAGAGAATTATGTACCGAACTCTCCTGCCTGATGTCTAATGCTGCAAAATGCAACCCAAATACAAGCACCTTATTAATCAGGTTTTCAACAAGAGATAAAAACAAACCATTGTGTTGGTAGATAACAATCTCCTTTACTTCTTTCAGGGTATTTAAAATCTTTTCTTTGGTTAGCTCTGTACGCTGACCCGGTATAAAAATGTTATTGTACAATTGCCTTTCAAGTTCAGCTAATATGGTATCAACACCTTTAAATGTTAACCTTCTTTTTAACCTGCGTACATCCAGGTAATAACATTTTATAATGCTCCCCCTAAGTTGCTCAGCAACTTTTATAGTAATGCCTGCATTTACATTGGGGTTGCCATCCCTGTCTCCACCAGGCCAAAAACCCATGGTGAAGATTGGGTTGTTCTCACTTAAAGCATTTGGAAATTCCCGCTCAATAAACGATACCATTCTGCCGGCGGCAGCATAAAATACATTTTCCAAAAACCACAAAAGGCTTACAGCTTCATCAAGCGGCGTAGGCTTTTCTTTGTTGAGAAAAGGAGTTTTACCCAACTGCTGCAGGTACATATTTACCAGGTTGGCGTTGTTGTCGGCCAGGGCTTTGGTAAGATCGTTTATGATACCTAAAACAGCACCGGGATAAAATTGGGTGGGATGCGCTGTAAGGACTAATCGCACTGAAAAATCTTTCAGCTTTTCGGCCAGTTTGTCTTCCGATGAGGTTTGAACGATCTCTGCTTCCAGTTGCTTAAGGGTACCGACGCCGTTAATATCATTTACTTCTTTAAAAGCGGCGTCCTCTAAGGCATCAAACAAAACTACCTGCCTTTCTACAAATTGTATAAATCTGAACAGCAGATCCAATTTCTCCTGCTCCTTTACATAAGAGGTATGTTTTATAAAGAAATCTTCAATGATTTGTACAGGACTTTGATTGCTTTTGTAACCATCCGAGCACTTTTCTAACAACAACGATAGCAGGATACCCGTCTTTTCAATCCGGTGGAAAGGGAGCGAAGTAAACAGGCTGTTATACAATTGAAATTTTATTGCTACATAGCTTTTAAATTGTTGCAGTCCTGTTGATGCATTATAATCCATTGTTGTATTATTTAAAATTCCTGATTGAATTATAACAAGCAGCTCGTTGTCTCAAATCTATTTCAAAAAGTTCATTTCGATAAATTATTAGTTGATGACAGAATTTCTATACCATAGGAGAACAGGTCGTACTACCCAACCATTATTGCTAAACACATCTATATTTTGGCTAAAAAAAATTAAAAAAAGAATACTAAAAATAGGTTTGCCCTACGCTACTTACTTTTGAAATATCTATGCAAGCAAAAACCGAAATAGAAGAACTGGTTAGCAGGTATCAATTAAAATATACTGCGGAG
The DNA here is from genome assembly GCA_026786345.1 of Chitinophagaceae bacterium. Classification (GTDB taxonomy): domain Bacteria; phylum Bacteroidota; class Bacteroidia; order Chitinophagales; family Chitinophagaceae; genus Segetibacter. The sequence goes on along the minus strand of JAJAYD010000279.1, from coordinate 4,929 downwards.
ATGAAGGAGCTGGGACCCATCATTCATTTTTTACAACGTACCGCCGATGGTCAATTATACGACCGTTCTAACTTTAACGGGCATATTACCTCAAGCTCATTTGTGCTTGATGAAAAAAGAACTTCGCTCCTGTTTATTCATCATAAAAAATTAAATCGCTGGCTGCAACCGGGTGGACATGTTGATAGCAGTGATGAAAATTTGTTAAAAGCCGCCATACGCGAAACAACAGAAGAAACAGGATTATCTGCTGAAAGCTTTGAGCCGGTAATGTTGGCTGACACCGGTGCCATTTTTGATATTGACAGTCATTTCATCCCGGAAAATCCACGTAAAGACGAACCCTCGCATACCCATCATGATTGCAGGTTTTTATTCGCCTGTAACAAACCAGTTAGTTTTAATTTGAATGCTGATGAAGCAATTGATGTAAAATGGATTTTGCTGAATGAGTTGGAGCATGACGCGGTCTTTAAAAATGTAGCTGGTAAAATAATGGAAGTGCTTAATGACAACCCTACAGATACGCTTGCTGATAAGTTGGTGTAGGTTGCGTTTATGATTACATTGCAACTCTAATTTTTACACATGCATTTACGATTACTGCTTATGCTATCTGCCTTTTCATCATCTCTTTTTGCACAAACTTTTACGCTGTATGTTGGCACTTATACCGGTAGTGGCAGCAAGGGTATTTATGCTTACCGGTTTAATGCTTTAATAGGTAAAGCAACATTTTTAAACGCAAGAGATAGCGTAACCAACCCTTCTTTCCTCGCTATTTCGCCTAACAAAAAATTTCTGTTTGCAGTTAACGAAACCGACGGAAAAAACCCCGGCAAAGTAAACTCGTATGCCATAAATCCTACCACAGGAAAACTGACTTTTTTAAACCAACAGGAAACGGGAGGCGACAATCCGTGTTATGTTGCTGTGCATAAGAGCAATAATTGGTTAGCGGTTGCTAATTATAGTGGAGGCAGTGCATCTGTATTAAAAATTAATGCTAATGGCAGCCTTCAACCATATGCTCAATTAATGCAGGACAGTGGTAAGGGTACCAACCCTGCCCGGCAGGAGAAAGCGCATGTGCATTCAACTGTTTTTAGTCCTGATAACGCATTTTTATTCACCCCTGATTTAGGCCTCGACAAGGTAATGGCTTATAGGTTCAACCAATTTTCAGCAAGACCACTTACCAAAGCTTCTCCTTCAATGGTAACAACTGAAGATGGCAGTGGTCCACGTCATCTTACCTTTCATCCAAACAACCGGTTTGCTTATTTAATTGAAGAAATGGCGGGTGTAGTATCAGCATACAAATACAACAATGGCAGGCTAATCTTAATACAACGCATTGCAACACATCCTTCAACTTATAAAGGCAATCCGGGCAGTGCAGACATACACGTTTCACCCGACGGTAAATTCTTGTATGCTTCCAATCGCGGAGATGAAAATAACATCAGCATTTTTAAAATCGACCCACGTACCGGTAGATTGCAAGCAAAAGGATATCAATCTGTACTGGGTAAAACGCCGCGAAACTTTGTCATTGACCCAACAGGAAATTATCTTTTGGCAGCCAATCAGGGTACCAACAATGTGGTAATTTTTAAAAGAAACAAAACGACCGGTGCGCTTACAGCTACCGGAAACGAGCTGCAAATTCCCATGCCGGTTTGTTTGAAATGGTTGTAGTCTATAAACCTGGATGCGGTAGCCATTTAGAAGTATTGCTGCTTTATTTGCAATTACTGCACAGTGAATTTCGTTCCGTCCATGACTGATAAGGCAACGCTCACTTTTCAAAAAAATCATTTCAATTTTAAGAAATGGCTTTATTCTCTTTAAAACCAATGAGCAGGGAACGAATTTTAGCTATAATTATTTTGTACCTAATTCCAAAAAAAATTATTGGAATTTAAGGTAGAAAATTTGAGTTAAAACCGCATAACTCACTGCATTTCAACTTCTTAAATCCCACTTTTTACAGGTCTATTTTTCAGCAATTTTCACTTTCAATCCCCTATCTTTGCCACCCGAAAAAATCGGGACAAAAAAATATTGTAAACCCTCTCTCGTATGCAACTGAAAGGTTTGGTGAAGATTTTTGCCGTAGCATTGATCTTGATTTGTTTGTATCAACTAAGTTTTACATGGTTTGTTCGCAACCACGAAAACAATATGGAAGCTAAAGCCGAAAAATGGCTGAAAGCTAATTACCCTGGCGCCGCTGTAAAATATGCGGGCAATAAAGAATTGCAGGCACAGTATGAAGACACGCTGGCTACTATCAGGAAGTCACGCCTTCAACGTTTATTAGACAGTACCAAAAACGACAAGATTGTGTTAGGTCTTGGTACCTATCAATATGCAAAAGACCAGGAACTTATGCTGGGCCTTGACTTGCAGGGCGGTATGAATGTAACCATGGAGGTTGGATTGGATGGTTTGATAAAGTCGCTGGCTTCCTTTAGTAAAGACCCCGCTTTCAACAAAGCTATTAATGAGGCGAACAGGCGCAAGGCAAACAGCGGAGCGGACTTCATTACCCTGTTTTCTGAAGAATTTAAAAAGGCCAATCCAAATGGAAAACTGGCTACCCTTTTTGCACAGGCCAGTAATAAAAGAATTAAATACGAAAGCAGCGACAACGAGGTAATGAGCTACATACGTGCCGAAGCTAAAAGCGCTGTAAACAATACCTATAATATTCTTCGTACCCGTATTGACAAATTTGGCGTAGCACAGCCTACCATTAATCTGGATGAGGCTAAGGGCATCATCACTATTGAATTGGCGGGTGTAACCGATCCGGAGAGAGTACGTAAATATTTACAGTCTACAGCCAACCTTCAATTTTTTGAAGTTTATAACATTGGTGAAATTTATGCCGGCTACCAGGAAGCTGAAAAAACACTGGCTGTTTATTTGGGCGGTACACAAGTAAAACCGGATAGCACTAAAAAAGTTGACACTACAAAAACAACCGCCACTGTTGCCTCTGCCGATACCAATACCACGGCAAAAATTAGTTCTTTTGACACCAGCACGACAGCTTCAAAAACCGCTACTGCCAACACTGCCAGTCAAAATCCGCTTAGCTCAGTTGTTAGTTTAATTCAACCTCAACAAGGTAAAGATGGCCAGGTTCAATATCCTGCTGCTATTGGTTATGTACAAACTAAAGACACCGGTTTATTAAATTCTTACCTGGGCCTGGATCTGGTGAAAAATAAGTTTCCTGCCAACCTGAAATTTATATTTGGTAAGCAGGAAAACAACGATCCTAAAGCCAAAGACTTTTTACCGCTGTATGCAATAAAAACTGTTGAAGGCGCTACACTGGCTAAATTAGAAGGTGAGCATGTAAGTGATGCCCGCCAGGACTTTGATGAGAGAGGCCGGGTAGCTATTAAGATGAATATGGATAAGGTGGGCGAAAAGATTTGGGCAAAAATGACCGGCGATAACATTGGTAAGCCTATCGCCATTGTAATGGACGAAATTGTTTACAGTGCACCTTTTGTAAATGGAGTGATCCCTAACGGTAGCTCAGAAATTACCGGTAGCTATTCTTTACAGGAAGCACAGGATTTGTCAGATATATTAAAGAGTGGTAAACTACCTGCACCTGCTAAAATTGTACAAGAGCAGGTGGTTGGCCCAACACTGGGACAAGATGCAATCAAAGGAGGCTCTATGGCGTTTCTTGTTGCGTTCCTCGTAATATTTGCTTTAATGCTGGTGTACTTTAATACAGCAGGTTGGGTGGCAAACATTGCGCTTATTTTAAACCTGTTGTTTACTATTGGTATTTTAAGTGCATTGGGCGCAACGCTCACTGCTCCTGGTATTGCCGGTTTGGTATTAACCATTGGTTTGGCGGTGGATACCAACGTAATCATCTTCGAAAGAATTAAAGAAGAACTTACCCGTGGTAAAACCTACCAAAACGCCGTAAACGATGGTTATAAAAGAGCGATGGCACCTGTACTGGATGGCCACGTTACCACTTTGCTTACAGCGATAATATTATTTTACTTTGGTCTTGGTCCTGTACTTGGTTTTGCTACCACGCAAATTCTGGGTATCCTGTTGTCATTGTTCTGCGGTATTTTAATATCAAGACTTGTTTCGGACTGGTATACCAAAAAGAGCCGTCACTTTGAATACTTTACCGCTGTTAGCAGAAAAGTTTTTAAACATGCCACTTACAAATTTGTCGAATATAGAAAGGTTGCCTATGGGATCTCAGTAGTTGTATTGCTATTGGGCGTTGGTTCTTTCTTCCATGGTTTTGATGAAGGAGTTGAATTTAGCGGTGGACGCAGTTACACCATTCAGTTTGGTAAGCCGGTAGACAGGGACGCCATTGCCAATGCATTAAAGACCGAATTTGGAGAATATCCTGTTTTGAAAACAATCGGTAGCAACAGCCAGTTGAACATTACCACTTCTTACATGATCCGCGAAAACGGCGCTAATATCGATTCAACTGTTGAGTACAAACTTTTCAGTGGTTTAAAACCCTTTTTACCGCAAGGTTTAACGTACAAAGATTTTGATACCCGTTACAAGCAAAGCTCACAAACAGTTTTGCCAACCATTTCTGATGATTTAAAGAGCGGAGCCAAAACAGCTACTATTATGTCGCTGTTGGCTATATGCTTTTACATCTTTATCCGCTTTCGCGACTGGAGGTATTCATTGGGTACCATTGTAGCCTTACTGCACGACGTATTTGTAACCCTCGCTGTATTTAGCTTTTTAAAAGATTTTGTTCCTTTTCCACTGGAAATTGACCAGCATTTTATTGCAGCCATACTAACGGTAATAGGTTTTAGTATGAACGATACGGTAATTGTATTTGACCGTATAAGAGAAGATAGCCGGATGATGAAAGGTGTTGATAAGGGCACTATC
>JAJAYD010000278.1 GCA_026786345.1 Chitinophagaceae bacterium | reverse complement strand
TAAAGCTGCTCGAAAAAATATTGGTACAACATATTGAGAAGTTGGCAACAGATAATAAATGGGACTTACATAAAAAAGTAAAGGTGTTCTTAGGCCAGATCAGCCATATTGAACATAACCAATTTAAATACAAAAATCACCTGGCTTTCGACTGTACTTATGGCGCTAATATATTGTTACCCGAAGAAATCGGCCTCGGCAACAGCCACGCCTTTGGTTTTGGCAAAATACAATACCTGCCTGTTTATGCTGCATCACAAAAAAGTAATAAAGCTGACGTGTCAGCACCAAATTTAAATGTCAATACAACGCACGTCCTGCCTCTCCAATTGGAGAGGGAATAGCCTGCCCCGATTATTTCGGGGAGGTTGAGGCCAAAGAAGAGGCAGCAGCTCTTTGACATATTGGAAAAAATAGGGAATGGTCAATGGTTAATGGTGAAACGTGAAACGTGAATGGTGAATTGAGTTGTCAATGGTCAATGGTCAGTGGTGAATTGTAAATGATTTGTCGGTACCCAAATTCAAAACAACAATAAAATGCCTGGGCTCCCTCTCCGCGAGGAGAGGGATGAAGGGCGAGGCTACTATGACTTATTCTTCTCAACTCCGCTACCAAAAGCAAAAGGTCAGCCAATGGCTGTCATGCAAAAACCTGCCCGAGGTTGCCGTCTTATTGGAGCTTCCGTACAATCACCTGCAACTACTGTTGCTTCAGCCCTCCTATCATATCTTCGAAATTCCGAAGGCCGATAAAACATTCAGAACAATTGAAGCACCCTTAGGACAGGTAAAAACAGTTTTGCAAAAACTTAATACCTATTTGCAGGCGTGTTATTATTTCTGCAAAACACCCGCCGCATACGGCTATGTATCGTGCCTGCAAAACGACCCCGACCCACGTAATATTGTATTAAATGCCTCCCGTCATCTCAACAAAAAATATTTGCTTAACATCGACTTAGACAATTTTTTTCACCAGGTAACCACAGCTAAGGTTGCTGATATTTTTTACGCTAAGCCATTTAAAATACATAAATATTTAATGGATTGGCTATGTGGTATTACCACCTATAACGGCCGCTTGCCAATGGGCAGTCCTACCAGCCCGGTTTTAAGCAATTTTGCAACCATTGCTTTAGATAACGAACTACAGGCTTTTGCCGTAAGAAACAATATTACCTACACCCGGTACGTAGACGATCTTAGTTTTAGTTGTAGTACAGAACTAAACCAAAAACATTTTCAGGAGATACAGGATATTATTCAAAGCCATCAATTTTTGCTCAACTACGATAAAGTAAAATGGTTTAAACCTGAAGACGATAAAATTATTACGGGCTTAATAGTTAATAAAAAAGTTGAAATACCGCATAGCTTTCTTGAAAACCTTGAAGCTGATATATTGCGCCTTAAACATTCACTCGAAGTACACCAGGCTTTTCAGCCAAACAGTAAAACCAACTGGCTCGAAGAATTTGAACTTCAGGTAACAGGTAAGATTAATTTTATAAGTATGGTTTATGGCACTAAAAGCCAAACAGTTCAATATTTTAATAACAAGCTGAACGATGCTTATAAAACTGCAGATTACCTTCAAAGCCGTAACTGGCTCGACTTTAATTATCAATGGTGATAGTGCAATAAGGAATTATGAATGTTGAATTTTGAATGGGCAGAGTTGCAATCTTAACATGATTGGTCATTACCAACCATTCAAATAGCAATCAAATGCCGGGTCTCCCCCTTGGCAGGGAGAGGGATTAAGGGTGAGGCGGTTGATAAAATGTTGTGTAAAGCTGATTTGTAAAAAACTAACATTCAAACCAAAAATAAAAACCCCGGCCTCCCGCTCCAGTGCATGGAGAGGGAACGAGGGTGAGGTTATGCAACTTGTACTCGATCATACCGGCCTGTATTTAAGTGTTCGCAACAAATGCTTTTCTATTACAAACGGCGCACAAAGCCGTATTATTAGTCCGGCACGTATTAGCAGCATTTTAATAACCAGTGCAATAAAAATAAGTAGCCCCGCTATGTTGCTGGCGGTCAGGCATAATATACCACTTATTTTAACCGATGCCGGCTCAGGCATTCATGCAACGCTGCGTAGTGCAACTTATACAAACCTGCCTGTTTACCGCAGATGGCAAATGCATTTTACACAAACTGCCGAAGCACTACATTGGTTTGCCAATATTTTGCTTCTAAAACTTCATCAACAATCGCAAAATCTTTTACAATGGCAGCAGGGGTTGCAAAAAGTTGAACCTTTATTTGAGCCGCTGGTACAAAAAGCTATTACCAAATACCAGCAGTTAAAGGTTGATGTAGAAAATACCCAAAACATTACAAAAGAACAATTAACAACCGCTGAGGCTGTCATTGCACGTTATTATTGGAAAGGCGCTGCATTGGCTGTTCCCGAAGAATATAAAATGGCAGGCCGGCATAACCGTCCGGCAAAAGATATGGTAAATGCTGCACTAAATTATTGGTACGGCATGTTATACCACCAGGTAGAAACAGCCATACATTCATGCGGTTTAGATGCATCGTGCAGCATTTTGCACGCAGAAGACTATAATACGCCGGCACTGTGCTTTGACCTTATTGAACCCTTTCGTCCGCAAGCCGATGCAGCCATTGTACTGCTGTGCCAAAACCGCATAATACAACCCACGCATTTTGATGTGAAAGACAATGGGTATTGGTTAAGCAAAAAAGGTAAACAACTAATAATACCTGCATACCATGCCTGGGTACACGAAAAAATGGTATTTAACAATAGAAACACGTTGCGTAAAAATCATATACTGCAACTTCCGGCCAGCTTATTAAAGCATATCCGAAGTATATATGAAAGGGGAGATATCAATAATATTTGATAAAATGAACCACCAGATTTTTATAATTATGTACGATATTTCTGACAACCGAAAGCGCCAGAAAGTAGCTGACTTGCTGGAGCGTTATGGTTACGAGCGGCTTCAACTAAGCATATTTACCGGTTTACAGGCTCCCTACGATAACAAAGAATTATGGAAAAAATTAGAAAAATTTATAGACATAGAACATTTTGCCGGCGATAAAATCTATTGCTTTGCTGTAAATAAATCAAATTTTGAAGAGATGAAAACCTTAGGAGCAGTTAACATTGACATTGATTATTTATTAGGCCGCAAAAGAGTAATAATTATAAGCTAACAAAAAGTATGCAAAACAAACAAATGCATAAGGCTGACAAAGCATGTTTAAAAATACTTGTTAATATCCTGAAAATCAAGTGTTATATTTAGAGTATAGACGGAGAACATCCCGGCGTAACTGCCACTGAAACTTTTTGGGAGCCTCAGTTTCCGTTACTATCAATGGGACGGAGAACATCCCGGCGTAACTGCCACTGAAACTCTTTAACTGTTTCATTAGAAGCCCAACTCCAAGACGGAGAACATCCCGGCGTAACTGCCACTGAAAC
>JAJAYD010000277.1 GCA_026786345.1 Chitinophagaceae bacterium | reverse complement strand
TGCTTGATAAATTCTTTTCTGAAAGCAATTCAGGCGAATTGTTCCAGTCACCAATAGTTGTTAACCGCTATGAATAAAATAAGCCGCAGCCTGACATCATTTTTATTTCGAAAGAAAAGAGCGGAATAATAACCCACGACGGTATTATGGGGGTACCGGATTTGATCATTGAGATTATATCGCCTACGTCCATAATCAGGGATAGGATTGAAAAAAAGAATTTGTATGAAAGGATGACTGTGCAGGAGTATTGGCTGGTTGACCCTCAATATGAAGCAATTGAAATTTACACGCTTCAAAACAACCGCTACGAATTGTTTAGTGCTGCAACCACTTTTGAAGGTGCATTTAAATCTGCCTTATTTGATGGCCTCTCTATAAATCTCAATGACATTTTTGCTGTAACAGCATAACTGCCCATATAAAAATTCTCAGTTTGCTTCGCCATGTTGCTTCGATGTTAAATGAAGGGTATAAAAAAAATGAGCTAAGAAACCATGGTACAAGTGTCCGACCCCGCCTGCAACACACTCAGCTATTAGGCGGGGCAGGCAGCAACGGCTGCCTCATAGAAATAACCCATACCTGGTTCAAAAAAAACTAAAAATCAAAAATTATGATACCCGGAGAATACTTTTTGGCCGAAGGCGATATTGAATGTAATGTGGGTAGAAATACAACAACTATTGCTGTAGTTAATACTGGCGACCGGCCTGTCCAGGTCGGATCACACTTTCATTTTTTTGAAGTAAATCGTAAAATGGAGTTTGATCGTAGCAAAGCTTTTGGTATGCGACTAAATATTGCAGCCGGAACCGCTGTTCGTTTTGAACCCGGCGAAGAAAAGGAAGTTGAGCTGGTAACTTTTGGTGGCACCCGCATAGCAATGGGCCTAAACAACCTGGTAAACGGCGACACTTCGGCTGAGGAAAATAAGGCTGACGCTATGAAGAAGATTGAATTGCTAAACTTTAAAAACAAACCTGCATGAGCCTACACATAAACCGTAGAAAATATGCCAACATGTATGGCCCTACCACAGGCGACAAAGTAAGATTGGGCGATACAGACCTTTTTGTAGAAATAGAAAAAGATTATACCATTTACGGCGAAGAAAACAAGTTTGGTGGTGGTAAAACCATCAGGGATGGCATGGCCCAATCAGCTACTGCTAAACGAAATGAGGGCGTACTGGATTTTGTAATAACCGGGGCGATAATTATTGATCATTGGGGGATTGTAAAAGCAGACATAGGAATTAAAGATGGAAAAATCGTAGCCATTGGTAAAGCAGGCAACCCCGATATTATGGATGGGGTAGATGAAAATATGATCATCGGAGCATCTACAGAAGTGCATGGGGGTGCCGGGTTAATAGCTACCGCCGGTGGCATTGATACGCACATTCATTTTATATGTCCCCAGTTGGTTGACCACGCATTGTTTAGCGGTATAACTACCATGTTGGGTGGTGGTACCGGGCCAGCGGATGGCACGAACGCCACAACGGTCACGCCCGGCGCCTGGAACATACAAAAGATGCTGGAGTCGGCAGATGCTTTTCCTATGAACCTTGGATTTTTGGGCAAAGGAAACTGTGCTTCGCCTGAACCTTTGGCAGAACAAATTGAAGCCGGAGCTATAGGTTTGAAAATACATGAAGACTGGGGTGCTACGCCGGCAGTAATTGATGCCTCGCTAACCGTGGCTGATGAATACGATGTACAGGTAGCCATTCATACCGACACTTTAAATGAAGCAGGTTTTCTGGAAGATACCATGAACGCGATCAACGGACGGGTGATACATACGTACCATACCGAAGGTGCCGGTGGTGGCCATGCGCCGGACATTATAAAGGCAGCCATGTATCCAAATATTTTGCCTTCGTCTACCAATCCTACCCGACCCTTTACAATTAATACCATTGATGAGCATTTGGATATGTTGATGGTTTGTCATCACCTGGATAAATCAGTACCAGAAGATGTGGCCTTTGCCGATAGCCGCATTAGGCCAGAGACCATTGCGGCAGAAGATATTCTACACGATATGGGTGTGTTTAGCATGATGAGCAGCGACAGCCAGGCCATGGGACGTGTTGCAGAAGTAATTACCCGTACCTGGCAGACTGCGGATAAGATGAAAAAGCAACGGGGCTTTTTACCTGAAGATGAAGGCAATGTCAATGATAATTTCAGGGTGAAAAGATATGTGGCCAAGTATACCATCAACCCCGCAATTACCCATGGCATATCGGAATATGTGGGATCATTGGAGCCCGGCAAATTTGCTGACCTTGTTTTATGGAAACCCGCCATGTTTGGTGCAAAACCCGAAATGATCATAAAAGGAGGAATGATCATAGCTAGTAAAATGGGAGATCCCAATGCTTCGATACCAACCCCCCAGCCTGTAATTTTCAGGCATATGTTTGGGGCTTATGGTAAGGCATTGCATAAAACATGTTTCACCTTTGTTTCGCAGGCTTCGCTCGACAATGGAGCCATACATTCGTACCACTTACAAAAAGAGATTTTACCGGTAAAAAACTGTCGTAATATTGGCAAGAAAGATCTTATTCATAACGACAAGACCCCTGAAATAGAAGTCAACCCCGAGACCTATGAAGTAAAAGTGGACGGTGAACACATAACCTGCGAACCTGTTTGCGAAGTGCCCTTGGCACAACGGTATTTTTTGTTTTGATTTTGTATTAATGTTTACCTTTTTTTTTTGAAATGATTATAACTAAAAAAGCAAGCACCCTTACTTCGTTTGATTTAGCAAGCGGTACACACGATACGCTTAGGTTGGAGTGGTATGAAACGAATAAAAGAATATTACATAAGCAAACCTCCGGGGGGCAAAAAATAAGCATTAAATTTTTACAGGAAAACCCTGATTGGAAAGAAGGCGAAATTGTTTTTGCAGATGATAAGAATTGGATTTCAGTTGAAATTATTTCGTGCGAAGCAATGGTACTTACACCTGGCACCATAATAGAAGCAGCCGCCATTAGCTATGAAATTGGCAATAAACACCTGCCGCTTTTTTACGAAAACAATGAGTTGCTGGTGCCATTTGACCCTCCTCTTTTGCGCTTGTTACAGGCTAGTGGTTATGCCGTTAAAGTTGAAATAAGAAAACTACAGCATCCATTAAAAACATCTGTTTCTCCTCACGGTCATACCGAAAGTAGCGGCAGTCTTTTCAATAAAATTTTACGACTAACAACCAACGCATAATGTCTTCACCACAATTGGTTCAATTACTTCATTTATGCGATCCCGCTTTGCCGATTGGTGGTTTTTCGCATTCCGCGGGATTAGAAACTTATGTGCAGGCGGGTATGGTTTACAACCGGGCTACTGCAAAAGAATTTGTTTGGCAGCAACTATCGCAAAGCATTTATTACACCGATGCAGCGTTTGTGTCACTGGCTTATGACTGTTCCAAAAACAATGATTTGCAAACTTTACTTCAATTTGATGAAGAATGCACAGCCCTTAAACTGCCAAAGGAAATGCGTTTGGCCAGCAATAAATTGGGCATAAGGTTACTGAAGCTATTTAAGCAGCAAGTCTATTCAGATATATTTTTACAATATGCCCAATCAATAACAATGCAGCATGCCTATGGCCATTACTGTATTGTCTTCGGGTTAATTGCCGAGGCATGTAAGATTGAAAAAATGGATGCATTAACTGGTTTTTATTATAATGCTGCAACAGGTTTTGTAACCAATGCGGTTAAACTAATTCCACTTGGTCAACAGGATGGACATGAAATTCTGATGGAACTTTTTCCACTGATCAACGAGTTGTCTTCTAAATCTTTGCATCCCGATAAAGAACTTCTTGGACTTTGTAGTGCCGGTTTTGATATTAAAAGCATGCAACACGAACACTTATACTCCAGGCTGTATATGTCGTAAAGTGAGGCTCAACTCAATATCCACACTTCGGTGGGTGCATTCCAAATTCCTCCTGCATAGTGATTTGTGAAAAGGTAGTAAGATAAGCCGCCTTAGAAAGATACAGTACAAGTGAGTTCCGATAAACCGGAATTAATATGATACAACCGGAGTTGCGCAAAGTCACTTCTGCCGGCAACCAAAAAATAGCTACAATTTGGAACCTACACACTTCCTTTTGTGGGTGACTTTCCCTCATTTTTATTATTAACTTTAGCATTCACGATTGCTGTCTTATAAAAATTAAAACACTAAAGACCTGCCTAACAATAATTAGTTGGCAACTTTATAAATAATATAAAATGACAGCGGAGCATCAACGACTGGCGGTAAACGCCAGCAAATCTATACCCCTTGCCAAGTGGGGCCCCTACCTTAGCGAAAGACAATGGGGAACTGTCAGGGAGGATTATAGCCAGGATGGAAATGCATGGCAATACTTTCCTTTTGATCATGCACATTGCCGGGCATATAAATGGGGAGAAGATGGAATTGCCGGCATCTCGGACATCTTTCAAAATTTATGTTTCTCAGTTGCACTTTGGAATGGCAAAGACAAAATATTAAAAGAGCGCCTTTTTGGTTTAAGCAATGGCGAGGGCAATCATGGAGAGGACGTAAAAGAATTATACTATTACCTCGATAATCTGCCAACGCATTACTACATGGAATACTTGTACAAGTATCCGCAGGCCGAATTTCCTTACGAACAATTGAGAACTGAAAACCGCAACCGCCGCAGGGATGAACCTGAATATGAAATTCTTGATTCAGGTATTTTTGATGAGGACAAATATTTTGATGTATTGGTAACCTATGCCAAGCAAAGCCCTACTGAAATATTTATTAAGATTGAAGTAACCAACCGTGGCAAGGTTGAGGCCGATCTGACCGTGTTACCAACACTTTGGTTTTACAACCGGTCATCTAACCAACGAATGACGGACAATCCGCACATTTCTTATCGCACTAAAACCTCGGTACATGCTTACCATGAAAGATTGGGGGATTATTATTTCTATTACCAGAATCCCAACGATGCCCTCTTTACAAACAATACAACCAACACATTCAAGGTTAATGGCACACCAAACGAAAGCATTTTTGTAAAAGATGCTTTTCATGATGCAATTATTGAAGGTGAAAATGTAGCGGCATTAAGAAAGAAGAAAACAGGAACAAAATTCTCTCCCGTTTATAAATTAAAATTAAAAGGTGGCGAAAGCAAAACAGTGTATTGCCGGCTGAGCAATCACATGTTGGACAATGCTTTTGTAAAAGGTTTCGAAAAAATCTTTACAACCCGTAAACAGGAGGCCGATGAATTTTACGCAGCCATTCTACCCAAGGGTATGAATAAAGAGATGGCAAGAATTCAGCGGCAGGCCCTGGCAGGTATGCTGTGGAGTAAACAGTTTTATCATTTTGATGTGGAGCGATGGCTATCAGTGGGCGATGGCATTAATCCTTTACATCACGACCGAAAATTTGGCCGTAACCACGATTGGCAACACTTAAAAAACCAGGACATTATTTGCATGCCCGATAAGTGGGAGTATCCCTGGTATGCCGCCTGGGACCTTGCTTTTCAGTGTATTTCTATGGCTGTTGCGGACCCTACTTTTGCCAAGCACCAAATGCTGCTGGTTATGAGAGAGTGGTACATGAAACCGGATGGACAGCTACCCGCCTATGAGTGGAACTTCAGCGATGTAAATCCGCCGGTCCATGCATGGGCGGCCATGCAGGTTTATAACATTGAAAAGAAACAAACCGGTAAAGGCGATATTGTTTTTCTTAAGAAAGTCTTCCAAAAATTACTCATCAATTTTACGTGGTGGATCAATAGAAAAGACAGAAGCGGCAATAACATTTTTGAAGGAGGTTTTCTTGGCCTTGATAATATCGGTGTATTTAACCGTAGCCACCGATTAAACGACAACATGCAATTGGAACAGGCAGATGGTACCAGTTGGATGGGTACCTATGCACTCGACATGATGGACATGGCGCTGGAAATTGCTGTGGTTGACGAGTCGTTTGAAGACACCGCAACCAAATTTTTTGAGCACTTTGTTTTAATTGCAGAGTCATTAAACGAACACCGGCTTTGGAACGAAGAGGATAAATTCTTTTATGATGTGCTGTGTGTTCAGGGTGCAGAACCTACCCCGCTGCGTATTAAATCAATCGTAGGCTTAACATCCCTGTTTGCTGTTTCTACCATTGATAAAAAAAAATTGGAAAAACTTACCGACTTTAAAAAGCGCATTACGTGGTTTGAGCAGTACCGGTTAAAAAATAAAAAATTCTGGCCCAACGAAGAAAAAGGTAATGGTGAAGAAATTTTATTATCGCTGGTAAAGCAGGATCGTTTAAAATACCTACTCGACCGTTTGCTGGATGAGGAAGAGTTTCTCTCGCCGGGTGGTATACGAGCCCTATCAAAATATCATAAAGAACATCCATATTCAGTTACGGTTGATGGCCAGGTGCATACCATTACATACGATCCGGGGGACTCAACTTCTGATATATTTGGCGGCAACTCTAATTGGCGCGGTCCGGTCTGGATGCCGATCAATTACCTCATCATTCAATCTATAAGAAGGTATGGTGATTTTTATGGAGATAGTTTGCAGGTGGAATGCCCCAAAGGCTCGGGCATTCAGATGAACCTGTGCCAGGTAGCCGATGAGTTGACAAGAAGAGTCATCAGTTTATTTGATAAAGATAAAAGTGGTAAGCGCCGCATATTTGGAGCGTATAACTGGTTTTATCAACGGCCCGGCAACGAGCACCTGGTGTTGTTTTACGAATACTTCCATGGCGATAATGGTCTCGGCTTAGGTGCCAGCCACCAGACAGGTTGGACAGCCCTGGTAGCAGAACTAATTAGTGAATATGGGAACAAAGAAGAACATCATACAAAACCTCTTATTAAAAACATGGACGAAGTGCCCGCTACAAATGCATTGCAAACTGATGACATATATGTAAACCAATTATAAGCATGGCTGACTCAGCCGTACTTCCAGGAATATTATTTCTTGAATTAGGATTCAATGTCGTTTACATAAAAAAAATTTCACACCCGCCCGTCAAGACGGGCAGGCAAAGAAAAAAAGAAGCCAGGGTAAAAAGACAATCCTTTTCTTCTTTTGCAACCTGGCGTTGCATTTCTTTGCGTTTTGGCGTGGAAGTTCATAATGCTTATAAACCACATTGAATTATAATAAGCCTTCTCAAATATCTTTATAAAAATTAATTGAATGTTAGAAAGGAACTATGTAAAAATTGGAGTTGCCGGCCCGGTGGGTTCAGGTAAAACCGCCTTGATCGAACGTTTGTGCCGGAACATGTATCCGGCATATAGCATAGCTGTAATAACCAACGACATTTATACAAAAGAAGATGCAGAGTTCCTGACTAAGAACAGCCTGTTGCCTGCAGAGCGAATTATTGGCGTGGAAACAGGTGGTTGTCCGCATACTGCCATTCGCGAAGATGCCAGTATGAACCTGGAGGCTGTGGAAGAAATGGCTGCACGTTTTCCTGATGTTGAAATTATTTTTATTGAAAGTGGCGGCGATAACCTGTCAGCTACATTTAGTCCCGACCTGGCCGACGTTACCATTTTTGTGATTGATGTGGCGGAAGGTGATAAAATTCCCCGCAAGGGCGGACCAGGTATTACACGCAGCGATTTACTGGTGATTAATAAAATTGACCTTGCACCCTATGTAAATGCTGACCTCCATGTAATGGAAACCGATGCCCGTAAGATGCGTAAAGGCAATCCCTTTGTTTTTACAAACCTCATGACCCTCGAAGGTGTAAACAGCATTATTGCCTGGATAAAAAAATATGCATTGCTACAGGAGGTTGAAGAAGAAAAGTTGTGGCGATGAGTACACTTCTTAACATACAAACGGCTTGGCGCAATCACAAAACCATACTATTAAAAAGCTTTGCAACTTCTCCTTTTAAAATTGCAAATATTACCGAAAACAAGAACGAGCGGCTACTGGATTTAATGCTGATGAGTTCGTCACCAGGCATATTAAGCGGTGATGAACATCAACTGCACATTACCGTTGAAGCTAATTGTTCGCTTCGTTTGCATACGCAGTCGTTTCAACGCTTGTTTACCATGCAGCAGGGTGTAACCGCAACTGGGGCCATTCAAACATTTAGGGTAGAAGTAAAAGAAGATGCTTTATTCTGCTACATACCGCACCCCACCGTACCGCATAAAAATTCCATATTTTCCAGCTTTAACACAATTAAGTTACACCCTGCAAGCTCCCTTATTTGGGGCGAAATAATAAGCTGTGGTAGAAAACTGAACGGCGAAGCATTTTACTTTACAAGACTGCGGATAAAAACTGAAATATTTGTTGCTGACAAACTGGTCATAAAGGAAAATTTTTTGGCAGAGCCTGCAAAAACAAACCTTTCATCCCTCGGGCAATGGGAGGGATACTCGCACCAGGCTTCATTGATTATAGTTAACGAGTCGATGGATCTAAATAAAATGAAGGTGTATATTAATCAAATCTTACAAAAACAAACAGGCATTGAATATGGTATTTCTGAACCTCAACTAAATGGATTGGTGATCAGGCTGCTTGGCTACAAGGGCGAGCAATTATATAAATGTTTGCAAGAGGTAGCCTTTGGCGTAAACAGGTTGTTTGAAAAGAAAATTCAGCCCTATGTCGCCTGAAATGCAATTGTTAATGGGGACGGCCATTTCCATTGCATGCCTGCATACGCTTACGGGCCCCGATCATTATATTCCTTTCATTGCCCTGTCAAAATCGCGTAACTGGTCAGTTACCAAAACACTGTTTTGGACAGTAACCTGCGGCTTAGGTCATGTTGCCAGCTCGGTTCTGCTCGCATTGGGTGGCGCAGCGATTGGGTGGTCACTCAAAAATATAAGTTTAATTGAAAATGTCAGGGGCGGTATCGCCTCCTGGATATTGTTAATTTTTGGATTGATGTATTGCCTTTGGGGTTTTTATGTATCTAAAAAAAATAAAGCCCACAAGCATTTTGAAACTGCCGGTGATGGCTCCATGTATGTGTTTAAACACAATCATTCCAATGCTTATCAACCGGCAGAAAGGCATAAGCTTACGCCCTGGGTTATGTTTATCATCTTTTTGCTCGGCCCCTGCGAACCAATGATTCCCCTGCTATATTTTCCGGCGGCACAAAGTTCTGTTACGGGCATGGTCTTGTTAATTGCCGTTTACACAGTCGTCACTATTGTCACCATGATAGCGATGGTATTATTAGGCTTTTACGGCGTGGGGTTTCTTAAAACAAATTTGCTCGAAAAATACATGCATTTTCTTGCAGGTCTAACCCTTTTTATCTGCGGTGCAGGCATGGTTTTTTTGGGATGGTAGTGTATAATACACCACCTAAAATTGAAAATTATGAACATAAAAAAAGCCATCCTCACCGGATGGCCTTACCAAAAAAATCGTACAGCATTAACTTATTTTCTCAACCTGCATATAATTTAGTTCAACAGGTGTAGATCTGCCAAATATTTTTACGGTAACCTTTAATTTCTTTTTCTCATCAATTATTTCTTCAATAGTCCCATTAAAGTCATTGAATGGTCCTTCAATAATCTTAATAGTCTCACCAATAATAAAGGGTTCATTCATTACCATTCCACCTTCGTTCATTTCATCAACCTTACCAAGCATTTTATTAACCTCAGCCTTACGCAGCGATATAATATTACCTTTTGAACCTTTACCGTCCGTTAAAAAGTGCATCACGTTGCTAACACTGCTAATGTGTTGCACAATATCATCCGACAGTTTTCCATCACTCACCTCAATCATAACATATCCGGGAAAGTAGTTCTTCTCTCTCATCACCTTTTTACCATTCTGTACCTTGTACACTTTTTCCATTGGTAAAAAAACCTGCTTAATGGTTTCGCTCCAGCCACTGCGGTTCACTTCCTTATCAAGGTACTCTTTCACCTTTCTCTCTTTACCACTAACCACCCGCAGTACATACCATTTGGTATCCTTGTCGGGTGTAGTCACCTCTTGCTGTATGATAGTAGTTTCTTCCATTATTTAAACAAAGAATAAATAGCCTTTAGTAATGATTGTGACGCAAAATCCATAACCCATACCAAAGCTGTAATAATTAAGGTAGCTATTAATACAATGATGGTAGACTGTTGCAATTGTAACCAGTTAGGCCAGGTTACCTTTTCAGTAAGTTCAAAGTAGCTTTCGCGTAAGTAATTCGAGATTTTATTCATTTTTTTCAATTGAAAACCAACACATGGCAATTGCCACAAAACAATTTTTACAGCACGGGAACAAGGATTCGAACCCTGATCAAAGGTTTTGGAGACCTCTATTCTACCATTGAACTATTCCCGTATGAAAGCCTACCCAACCCCTCCGAAGGAGGAGCTAATGAGGCTATATGATTAAGAATTTATAAAAACAAAGTACCTAAGCTTTAGCTCAAGTACTTTGCAAAAGTAAGAAAAGCCGTTTCAAAGTCCCCCTTCGGGGGATTTAGGGGGCTTTTTATTTTAAGATTTCAGTAACCTGTCCGGCACCTACTGTACGTCCACCTTCGCGGATAGCGAATTTCAAACCTTTCTCCATCGCAATTGGCTGGATCAGTTTAACTGACAGTGAGGTGTTATCACCAGGCATAACCATTTCAGTTCCTTCAGGTAACGTACACTCGCCGGTTACGTCTGTAGTACGGAAGTAAAACTGAGGACGGTATTTATTAAAGAATGGAGTATGACGTCCACCTTCTTCTTTGCTCAATACATAAACCTCACCTTTAAATTCAGTGTGCGGAGTAATTGTACCTGGCTTACAAATTACCATACCACGACGGATTTGAGTTTTCTCAATACCACGTAATAATAAACCTGCATTATCACCAGCCTCACCGCGATCCAACAGTTTCTTAAACATTTCAACACCTGTAACGGTAGAGTTCAACGGAGTTTCCATTAAACCTACAATTTCAACTGCCTCACCCACTTTAATTATACCACGCTCAATACGACCTGTGGCAACTGTACCACGACCAGTTATAGAGAATACATCCTCAACACTCATCAAAAATGCCTGGTCAATTGGGCGGGGAGGTAGTGGAATGTAAGAATCAACAGCATCCATCAGCTCATCTATTTTAGCAATCCATTTTGGATCTTCGGCCATAGCTCCGGTTGCAGAACCTTGAATGATTGGTGTGTTATCACCATCAAAACCATTCTTGGTCAACAATTCGCGAATTTCCATTTCAACCAATTCCAACAATTCAGGATCGTCAACAAGGTCAACCTTGTTCATAAATACCACCATACGGGGTACACCAACCTGGCGGGCCAACAAAATATGCTCCCTGGTTTGAGGCATCGGACCATCGGTAGCGGCAACTACCAGAATAGCTCCGTCCATTTGGGCGGCACCGGTAATCATATTTTTTACATAGTCAGCGTGACCGGGACAGTCAACGTGAGCATAGTGACGTTTTGCAGTTTGGTATTCTACGTGTGCAGTGTTAATGGTGATACCACGCTCTTTTTCTTCGGGTGCACCATCAATTTCATCATATTTCTTTGCCACATTACCCATGCCCTTTTTAGCCAGGATCATTGTAATTGCGGCAGTCAAGGTTGTTTTACCATGATCCACGTGACCAATTGTACCAACGTTAACATGGGGTTTATCCCTCAAGAAACTTTCTTTTGCCATTTTATTTGTTTTTAGATTGTGGTTTTAAATTTTAAGCCTTTTGATCGCAATTAGCAAATAAGACTATGTTGTTTGTTATTTTTTTGTACCCGGCTTCAAACCTTTTATTAAGCATCGTTGCGTCGCAC
This sequence comes from Chitinophagaceae bacterium, assembly GCA_026786345.1. Taxonomy (GTDB): domain Bacteria; phylum Bacteroidota; class Bacteroidia; order Chitinophagales; family Chitinophagaceae; genus Segetibacter. The sequence continues at coordinate 388 of JAJAYD010000277.1, read as the reverse complement.
TCTTGTACTGTTTTTTAAAAATTCATCGGATAAAACATCCAACTTTTAAATATAAAGAGCTGTTTATGAGAATTGAACTCACGACCTTCCCGATAAATCGGGATTGCTCTAACAATTCGCTTCGTTATTTTAAAGAACTGAGCTGTTGATGAGAATTGAACTCACGACCTCTTCCTTACCAAGGAAGTGCTCTACCCCTGAGCTACAACAGCTTGTTATCATTTTCAGCTGTTGATCAGAATTCAACTCAAACGACCTTCCCGATTACTATCGGGATGCTCTACCCCTGAGCTACAACAGCTTGTTGAAGTCAGCGGTCACTAATCAAACGTCAGTAAGAACCAAAAACCTTAATGACCCAATGACTTAATAACTCATGACTGCATTT
>JAJAYD010000276.1 GCA_026786345.1 Chitinophagaceae bacterium | reverse complement strand
GTTGATCGTTGCTTCTTAAAATCTCTTTGTGCCCCTTTGTGTCTTTGCGCCTTAGCGGCAAGAATAAGTTGACGGATGACAGATGACCGGAAGAAGAAATGAATAACGAATAATGAATAGTGAATGATGAAAAGCATGAACTCCGTGCACCTCCCTGCCGCCATGGTTCCAAAATCGTTGGTGGTTGTTGGTTGTATGAATAAGTTGTTAGTTGACCGATGACAGAAGAACGTTGTTGGTTGTTGGTTGATCGTTGCTTCTTAAAATCTCTTTGTGCCCCTTTGTGTCTTTGCGCCTTAGCGGCAAGAATAAGTTGACGGATGACAGATGACGATTGACAGAAAAACAGAAATTATAAGGTCCTTCTTCTTTTTCATTTTTCATTTTTACTTTTTATTTTTTACTTCGTGCGCCTTTTTTCCCGCTTCATTCTTCACTATTCATTACCAGATAAACTATATTCGGTTTTTGTAGCTTGAATTGGCTCCGCACTGGCTTTTTGCTTTGGAGCGTGTTCGTTCTGCTGACCTTGATTTTTCTTTTATGGCAAAGACAAAAAAACCCAAACATATTGCAGTTGCCGGTAACATTGGTGCCGGAAAAACTACCCTTACCGAGGCGTTAAGCAAGCATTACAAATGGATACCCCAGTTTGAAGATGTGGCTAATAATCCCTATCTGAATGACTTTTACGAAGACATGCCCCGTTGGAGTTTTAACCTGCAGATTTATTTTTTGAACAGCAGGTTGAACCAGTTACTCGAAATTCAACGTGGTACCGAAACCATTATTCAAGACCGAACCATTTACGAGGACGCCAACATTTTTGCCCCCAACCTGCACGATATGGGGCTTATGAGCAAAAGAGATTTTGATAATTATTACCAGTTTTTTCAGACATTAAGGTCAATGGTCCAGCCGCCTGACCTGTTGATCTATTTAAAGGCATCGGTGCCAACCCTGGTAGGTCAAATTCAAAAACGTGGCCGGGAGTATGAAGAAAATATTCGCCTCGACTATCTAAAAAAGCTAAACGAATACTATAATAGATGGACTGAGTCCTACAATGAAGGTCCAATCCTTATAATTGATGTTGATAAAAATAAGTTTGCTGAATCAAGTGAGCAAATGGGAGAGATCATTAATAAAATTGATGCCCAGTTGTTTGGCTTATTCTGATTTCTAAACTGTATTTTCCTTCCCGTTTAACTTGCCAGCATAAAAAAACTCCACCCGAAGGTGGAGTTCAAAACAAGCAATCGTTAATAAATGTTGAAGTAATATTTTACGTTTTCAAAAAATCGTAAAACAATATGGGGGTTAAATGTAATGCATTAGTTTAAGATTTGAGGAGAAGATTTTAAAATTTCTTCTGAAACACCCGCAGAATACTTTTGAAAGTTTGTGATAAATAAGTTTGCAAGGTTTCTTGCTTTTTCATCGTAGCCCTTCTTGTCTGCCCACGTATTTTTTGGTTGTAAAATTTCGGAGGGCACGTTGGGGCAGGAGGCAGGTATCATAAACCCAAATACCGGGTGGGCTTCGCAGGCTATGTTATCAAGCTGGTTTTGCAAAGCAGCTCCAATCATTGCCCTGGTATACTTTAATTTTATACGTTGGCCAACACCATACGATCCACCGCTCCAACCGGTGTTAATCAACCATACATTTACATTGTGCTCTTTTAACTTCTTACCCAATAACTCAGCATAAAAACCAGGATGCAAGGGCATAAAGGGAGCGCCGAAACAGGCGCTAAAAGTTGATTCGGGCTCTTTTATTCCTTCTTCGGTTCCGGCAACCTTTGCCGTGTAACCGCTAATGAACTGGTACATGGCCTGGCCCGGCGATAACTTGCTTATGGGTGGTAGTACACCGGCAGCATCGCAGGTTAAAAAGAAAATATTTTTTGGAATGGGCCCGATTGCAGGATCCAATGAATTTTTAATAAAACTCAAAGGATAACTGACGCGGGTATTTTCTGTAATGGCTGCACTGGTATAGTCAATTGTATTGGTTCCTTTTACAAACGGTGTGTTTTCAACCAGGGCCCCGTGGCGAATGGCTGCAAAAATCTCCGGCTCATTTTCAGCACATAAATTAATGGTCTTGGCATAACAACCGCCTTCAAAGTTAAAGACTGAATCGTTGGTCCATCCATGCTCGTCATCACCAATTAAAAAGCGTTCAGGGTCGGCACTTAAGGTGGTTTTACCCGTACCGCTTAACCCAAAAAAAATGGCCGTATCACCATCTTTACCAAGGTTAGCGCTGCAATGCATACTCAATACCCCTTTGTCATGTGGAAGCACAAAATTCAAAACAGAAAAAATTCCTTTTTTAATTTCCCCGGTATATCCCGAACCACCAATCAAAATTGTTTTATCTGTAAAAGAAACAATCGTGAAATTATGTTTTCGGGTTCCGTCAACTGCAGGGTCTGCTTTAAAACTCTCCGCTTGTATAACAGTCCACTCAGGTGTAAACTCATCCAGCTCAGCTTCCTCAGGCCGTAAAAACATGTTATAGGCAAACAGGTTGCTCCATGGTTTTTCATTTACAACTCTAATGTTTGTTCTATATGCTTTGTGGGCACATGCATAGCAGTCTCTTACCCAAATTTCTTCCTGCTCATTTAAAAAGCTCAGCATTTTGTCCTTCAACAGGTGGAAGTATTTTTCGTCGATCGGGATATTAAAGTGGTTCCAGTCAATGACATTTGCTGTTATACTGTCTTTTACAAAAAACCGGTCATCGGGGCTGCGTCCTGTAAACTCCCCGGTATTAATTACGAGGGCGCCACTATCGCTCAGGCTACCTTGTTGGTGTTCAATAGTTTGTTGAATAAGTTCGTCAGGGTGTAGCTGGTAATGAATAATTAGCTCTTCTGAAAACCCTGCCTGCTGTAACTGTTCGGTTGCAACCGTCATGATGTTGAGGGACATATAGCGTTTCATCGTTTAATGAAACACAAAACTATCAATTTAAATTTATCTAAAAGAAAACGATATAAATATAAAAAATTTGATACTTTCTATTCACTTCGCAAAATTGTTGGCGAATATCTAAAGCGAGGGGATGCCTTTTGGAAATGGCAGGATAAGGAAATGTGATGCAATAGATGGCATTTAAAAGGGATACAGTAAAATATTTTTATCCGTTTCCCCACCTGTACGATTTTATATCAATGCCCGCCAGGTCTAATATCCGGTCAACCACTGTGGCAGCTAATTCTTCAATGGTGGTTGGCATGCTATAAAAAGATGGAGTGGCCGGGCAAATAATACCTCCTGCAAGCGTTACCTGCTCCATGTTTTTTATATGGATGAGATTGTACGGTGTATCCCTGACCATCAGTATTAACCTTCTTCTTTCTTTTAAAACCACATCAGCAGCTCTTGTTACCAGGTCATCACTCATGCCAGTTGCAATGCGCCCTAATGTACCCATGCTGCATGGAGCAACGATCATGATGTTGTAACGGGCAGAGCCAGAAGCAAAGGGTGCAGAGAAATCGTATTTCTCATAAAATGTTATGGGATAATTCAAGTAGTCTTCGTTGCCTATTTCAGTCTTCCAAATTTCTTTGGCATTATTACTCATTACCACGCTGAGTGCCTCCCATTGGTGTTTTACCTGTAATAATTTTTCTATCAAAAGTTTTGGGTAGATGGAACCACTGGCTCCACTTATTGCGATAACGATTCTGTTGCTCATACATTTTATTTTACAAGGTCCCTTAACAAATTTAAATGCAAACATGTTTTACGGGTTTAAAACTAACTATGTTTAGTTGCGATGTTTCCTTCAGATAAAAAACTTCAAAGTTTATCTTCATACCCGCTCATTTCTTAGAAGCTGTCTTAAAATCATGTTTTATAATACCAACAGCAGATTTCCATAGCTTCATTCTTGCCACAGTCTATCCCGCCCTTGCGCATTGGCGTCAACTTAACTGCTTTTTTTTGGGACAATCATTAGTCCTTTATTCAAATCCGGTTGTGTCACTCACTTGTACTGTATCTTTTTATAGCAACTTTTTAAACATCATTTTATGGCATAAAACCCTTACGATGTAAGGTTTCTATCGTGTTTAACCTTTGCTTAAGTTGACGCCAATGCGCCCTTGCGGGACTCGGTTTACAGGCAAGTTTTCATAGTCCCGATTTAATCGGGAGCGGTTTACCTGCCTGCCCCGGTTTTACGGGGAGCCTGTCGAAGGGTCGCAATCCTTTCATCTGTTGTAAATAGCGCATCTTCAGTTTCAAAATCCAAGTTTCAAACTAAATTTAAACAGCTTCTTAGGATAGTTTGTGTGCTGTAGCACGGTTTAAAAATGGATTTCCATCCGGCATTTTTCCCATAGACTTTTAACCCTATAAGAAGTATGTTCACATATTTATAACAACTTGCAACTTACCCTTAGCAGGTGCCATCTATGTAAGTGGTTTTTCATAGAATATTGGATTAAAACAGGGCTGGATTTCTATCCGGGCCCTTTTTTATTTTTATGAGTTTCCCCTCTCAAAAGCTATTATTAATCCTGTAATTGTTTCAAAAAAAATACCCTCACATTTCTGCAAGGGCATCGACTAAAACATTCAATATTTGTCATAAATTTTTTAAGATAAAATCAGTCATTTCAGTGTAAATATGAAACGAAGTATTCCCGCCTGATATACCATGGTTTTTATTGGGATAATAAGCGCTTTTAAACCTCACATTATTCTCAATCATTTTGTCTACCATCATAACTGAGTTTTGAAAGTGAACGTTGTCATCAGCAGTACCATGTACAATCATAAAATTGCCTGTAATGTTTTTGGTAAAATTTAAAGGAGCAGTTTCGTAATAGCCTTTCGGATTTTGTTGAGGCGTACGCATGAAACGTTCGGTGTAAATATTATCGTAAAACTGCCAGTCCGTAACCGGGGCAACTGCAATGGCCGTTTTAAAAACACCGGCTCCTTTGGTTATGGCAAGACTGCTCATAAATCCACCAAAGCTCCATCCCCAGTGGCCGATCCTTGCCTTGTCTATGTACGGTAAACTGCCCAGGTATTTAGCGGCATCTATCTGGTCTTCAATTTCCAGTTGGCCTAATTGTAAATACGTTTTTTTCTTAAACGCTTCGCCCCTGAAACCGGTACCTGTGTTATCGATGCTCACTACTATATAACCTTGCTGAGCCAGCATTTGATGCCAGAAACTAATTTTTCCCCAACTATCAGCTACCTGCTGCGATCCCGGTCCGCCGTAATTACAAAAGAGTACCGGGTATTTTTTTGTTTTAATAAAATTGGCGGGCTTGAGCATCCAGCCGTTAAGGCTGTCTCCTTTACTGTTAGGAACTTTTATGAAAGATGCTGTTGACCAGCCGTACTCTTTTAATTTTAAACGTAGCGCTGCATTGTCTTTTAACGATCGCACCGGCTTGCCTTTATTGTCGAATATATTAATGGAGCCGGGCGTGTTGATGGTTGAATAATTGTCTACATAGAAAGAAAAATCGCTGTTCATATCAATCTTATGTGTTCCCAAACCTTTGGTTATTTGCTTAACAACAGGCTGGTTATTTGCATACGAAACAGTAAATAACTGGCGGTCAAGTGGCGAGTTGTACGCAGCAGTAAAGTAAACCAGTTTGTGCAGGTCATCTATGCCTATCACCTGGTCAACGTCATAGCTGCCCTGTGTAAGTTTTGCCTGTAACGAGCCATCCATTTTGTACAGGTATAATTGATTGTATCCTTCTTTTTCGCTGGTTGTTATAAATAAGTTGCCGGGTAAAAAGGTAAAGTCATCACTTATGTCAACATAATATTTGTTAGTCTCATCGTACAACACTTTTGTGTTTCCTGTATTGGCATCGGCTATCATCCATTTCAAATTATTTTGTAAGCGGTTCATCCAGGCAATACCTAACTGGCTATTGGTAGTTGACCATTTTATACGTGGAATATAGATATCAGTTTCCTTGCCTATGTCAACCAGTACATCTTTACCATCAGCAATTTTATAAGTATGGATTTGTATGATTGAATTTGCTTCGCCAGCCTTGGGATATTTATAAGAATATTGGGTAGGATACAAGTCGTTGTACAGTGCGATCGTATACTCAGGAACACCTGTTTCATTAAATTTATAATAAGCCAGATAGTTTCCATCGGCACTCCATTGAAAAGCTTTTGAAAAACTAAATTCTTCTTCGTATACCCAATCGCAGTTGCCATTTATTATTTTATTCCAGGCACCATCGTTGGTTATTTGTATAGTTTTAGCACTGGCAACGTCCCTGTAAAAAAGGTTGTTGTTTTTTACAAAAGCTACCTTGCTTCCATCCGGAGAAAAAGAAGCATGCATTATTTTTTCGTCATCTATTTTTAATGTTTTCTTGCCGGCCAAATCATATACATAAACGAATGCCTTGCTGCTTCTTCTGTAAATTTTTTCTTTAGAAACGGAGACCAGCATCTTGCTTTCATCATCGCTCCATTCAATATCCGATAGTGGTAAGCTTTTATCGTTTTCATCTTTTACATCGTCAGCATTTATTAGAATACCTTCTGTTCTGCCTGTGATAAAATTTTTTCTAACCAGGTTTTTATTTTCAATTTCGGTGTAGAATCTGCCATCCTTCATGCTATGAAAGCCCGGTACACTCTCCGCCCTGAAAGTATTTTGCTTGTAAATGTTTTCGAGGGTAATTTTTTTTGCCTGCCCATACGATAACGCAGGAGTCAATAAAATAAACAACAACCATTTTTGCATGCGTACATTTTTTTAAGGGTCTAAAAATAACGTTTGTGGTTTTAAAATTTTTAAAATGTGAGATAAAGTAAATCTGAGAAGGCTTCACAGCCTTAATCGTAAAACGAAACAACAGGTATACAATCTTTGCTAGTTAGGGTGAAGAGGATCAGGTTTGATAAAACAAAAATCCCCGGTTTTTGCAAACCAGGGAGGGATATTTTGAGTCTCGAAGACTTTAATAATTATACAGCTTTTCGTAGTAATCGTGTGCCATTCTATTGCTGTCAAATTTAAAGCGTACATCACGCATACCATTTTTGATCACCTGTCTCCAGGTATCGTAATGATCATAGTAAACCGGCAAAATTTCGTTCTCCAAAATTTCATAAAGGGCATTCAGGTCATAATCGTCCTGTGCCTGTACATGCATGTTTTCGTAGTCGGCTTTTGGTACTACAAAACCATTGTTACCATGATTTACAAATTCCGGTATCCAGCCATCATCGGTACTAAAGTTTACTGAGCCATTCATAGCGGCAGTCATACCACTTGTTCCGGATGCTTCGCGGGGAACTCTTGGGTTGTTTAACCAAATGTCTGAAGCTTGTTTCAAACGTTTGCTCAACCCTAACTCGTACCCAACCAATACGGCCATGTTTTTATAGTTCTTGCTTAAATGTACCAGGTGATTAAAATCGCTGATAGCAGGGTAGTCTAAAGGATAAGGCTTACCTGCCCATATAATTTGAACGGGGTATTTTGTATTGCTGGTAAGTTTATTGAAACGCTCCAGGTCTCTTGTTATCAGTTCTGCACGTTTGTAACCTGCAAAGCGGCGTGCCCAAACTATGGTCAATACATTTGGATCGAAAATTTTTCCTGTTTGGTCGGCTACAATTTCAAAGGCTCTTTTCTTAAGATATTTTTTGCGATCGTCAAAAGTTACATCGTTGCCTTCTTCCATGGAACGGTACAATTGCTTGTCGGCCCAGTAATGCCAGTTTTGCGCATTGGTAATAGAAATGATGGGACAAATATTCTCGTATTGGCTCCACATCTGGCGGCTAACGTGGCCATGTAATTCTGATACGCCATTGGCTATTTTGGCAAAGCGCAATGCAACCAGCGAATGATTAAACATATCGTCCTCCATGCCTGTTATCTTTCGTACCTCATCTAAAGGAAGGCCACAGAAATAGCCCATCTTCTGGCATAAGTAAATGTCATGCTTTTCGTTACCGGCTTCCTCAGGTGTATGCGTGGTAAACACCAGGTGGTCTTTTAATTTTTCCTTGCTTTTAAACTTATTCAACAAGTAGAATGCAGCCGATAAACCATGTGCTTCGTTCAGGTGATATTTATCAGCTTTGTAACCAATCTCATCAAGCATTTTTGCACCACCTACACCCAGTAAAATATACTGGGCTACTTTGGTAGACACGTTGCCATCGTACAGACGGTGGCAAATGGTTTGCGATACATAATCGTTTTCGGGCAGGTCAGTGCTCAATAAAAAGAGGGGAGCACTCTTAAAAGTTTCGGGGTTTAAATAATACACCTTAACCCAAACCGGGTGATCGTGTATCATAATCTGAAATTTGATATCAATATCTTCGAGGTAACTATAATTTTTTTCCATCCAGGTCACCTGTAACGTTTGGTCCTGGTTACGCGATTGATCGTAATATCCATATTTCCATAATATGCCAATTCCAACCATGCTTTGCTTTAACTCGTAAG
>JAJAYD010000275.1 GCA_026786345.1 Chitinophagaceae bacterium | reverse complement strand
TCAGCAAGCCTTGCAACAGCATTTTTGTTAACGGTTTGTGCTTTATCAGACAGTTTATGTCTTGCTACTTTTAATTTTCAAAGCTCGTTTTTTACGCTTAATATTCATTGCCTTAATGTCCTGCATGATTTTTCTAAAATCAGAAAGTTCATGTTCTGTCCATGGTTCAGACTTTGTGGATAAATCTACGTTTTTCGGTTCTTTAATTAGTCCCATATTTTTAATTTTTAAAATACTGTGAGATAAGTTTTAATGCTGCATTTATTTCAATAAACATTCTTAATCCACGAAAATGTGTTGCATAAAGAGATTGTTCGTAATGTTTGATAAGGGCAGATTTTGCATCAAAAGCAAGGAAGCCTTCATAACCTTTGTCAAACGAAACCTTACAAGCAAAAGCAACATGATTTCCGGGAACACCTAAACAAACTTTTTTTTTGCCTTTATTAAATTTTGCAATTTCAATGAGGTGCATAAAAATGTGGTCTTGCTTGTCCTCAATACTTAAAAGTCCCTGGATGATTGTTGGATTATTAACTGTTGTCAGTTTATAAATTTCTTTGGTCTTATCTTTAAATTAGTTGAGTCAATTAAATTGCCAATTTCCCTTTTTTATTTGTTTGGTATCCACGCTAGCAAGCTTAACAATTTCGGTGTTAAACACTTCGCCTGTAAAAGTATTTTCAACTGAATTTGTCAGCTTATCGATAATAAAATCAAGTCATGATTTTTGTAGCTTTTTCACTTAGCGAATTTAAGAAAAAAAGAAACTATAGTCGAATGTCGTTTGACGATTGCAGGGTGTCCGATAGCTTAACCGGCAACTCTCCGACAACCCCCAAAAAGGCCTACGCCTTATTCCTCCAATGCTTTAAAACCGGTTTTGGTAAATTCAATTTTACGGTCCTTATACAACTTACCCGTTGTCATCTTAAATACTTTTTTGCTCATGCCAAAAAACGAATAAATCTCTTCGGGATCCGATTTGTCGTGGTAGGGCAGGTAACCATTATTCTCATTTAATAAACGCATGATCTTACCTGCCTCATCTTCTACTTTACTATAACCCGGCTTACCCACCACCACGTCTATCTTATTGTCGGGTCTTATCTTTTTTATGAACCCTTTAAATTTTTTGCCGGTTTCAATATCCTGGTAAATTTCGTTGAAGTGCAATACGCCGGTATGTTGGTTGTTGATGATGACCACATAACCAATATCGGTGCGGCGGAACACTATCAAATCAACCACTTCCAGCTCCTTTACAGTTAATTCATCGTTGCTTAAAAATGGCTCTATCTTTTCAGTTGCGGCTACCCTGCCTGTTTGTTCGTCAATATAAATTTTAACCAGGTATTCCGCACCTTCCCGCATGCCACTTTGCTGTTTCGATTTTGGAACGAAAATATCCTTCATCAACCCCCAATCTAAAAAAGCGCCCTGGTTGGTAACACTTACCGCTTTAAGTTTTACAATGTCGCCTACAATGCCATACGGCTTTTGGCTGGTGGCTATCAGCCTGCTTTCAGAATCATGATACAAAAAAACATTGAGATCATCTCCAACTTTTGTACCGGCGGGTACGAATCGTTTGGGTAATAAAATGCCTTCGTCGCCATCATCCAGGTAAACGCCAAAATCAACTTCTCTTAAAACCTTTAAAGTATTGTACTGTCCAACTTGTATCATGTTTGGGTAATTGTTATATAAACGAAGATACAACCGGCTTGTATAGCAGGTATGGTGTTATCAGGCAGGTTTCAACGGCACGCTGCTATCAACGAAATGCCGGTTAAAATAAATAATGATTATTTGCAACTGTAGGTTACATAAAAGCGTAGTATCTTTTTAAGACAGGTATAAACACCCGGTTCTTACATTCAAGTAAACATAACAGCACTTTTATCTTTTTTTACTAATACCAAATACCCAGGGTCATTTATTGGACAACGTTTATCAAATAATAACCGAGTGCAAAGCATATAATCCGAAGTATCAAAAAATGCTTTACGATCAATATCGTGGCTATGCCCTAAAAGTAGTTTTTAGATATATATACAATTACGAAGAAGGGCTGGAAGTTACCAACGATGGGTTCGTAAAATTTTTTTTAAACATTGAAAAATTTAGGTGGGATGAGGATGCTGACATCGAAAAATTATTAGGTGGCTGGATAAAAAGAATCATGATCAATACCTCAATAGATCTTTTAAGAAAGAAAATGTATTTACCAGAGATTGGCGGTATTCCCGATCATTTTTGGGAGATAAAAGATACAGGTTCATCAGCGGACCAGGCACTAATTTATAAAGACCTGATTTCACAGGTTAAAAGACTACCCCCATCGTACCGGGCTATTTTCAACATGCATGTAATTGATGGCTTTTCGCATATTGAAATTGCTGAAGCCCTGCGCATACCGGTAGGCACCTCAAAATCTAACTTGCAAAGAGCAAAACAGCTAATGAGAAATTATTTAAATCAAAAGGAAGAACTAACGGAATGCAGTATATAGGCGACGATATGGAGGATTTGTTTCAGCGGGCAGCGGATAACTACAGTTTAGACGCCGGACCAGATGGATGGGCAACAATTGCCCAAAAAATAGCCAATGGAAGGCCAATTCTTCCTGAGACTAACAGCTTTAAAAAATATAGAAAATCAGTTACCATTTTCTTACTGATTTTTTTGTTCTCGGGCGGTTTATGTATTGTTCTTAAAAACCATGCTAGTCCATTACACACAGAAGCCAGTACAAAATATGCTGTAGCCAATGTATTAAGCAATCAACATAGTTACCAACAGCCTGTTATTAAGACGGCTACTTTCCAACAAGCACCTTCTTATAAAAATATACATCACAATAGTGCAGTTAAACCAATTGTTGATAAAACAATACCCATTACACTGGCAGCTTTTACCTCTAATCTTACCCGGTTGAGTAATGTAGGTGTTGCTGCATTGCATGAAGGAATGACAAATGAGCCGAAAATAACTCAATCAGAAATCCCCCATCAAAACAGTAGTGAGCCCTTAGCTGAGGCTAATACAACCAACAATAGAACGCCTAACCAGGAACCGTCAAAAAATGCCTCCGAAATTATAGGTAGCGAGAACAAAACTGTTGTTTTAAAAAATGCCGGGCTTACTCCCCCATTTAAAAAAGCAGTATACTTTGGGTTGGTTGCGGGGGGCGATTTTAGCAAGGTAAAATCAATGCCCTTCAACCATGCAGGCCTTTCGGCAGGTGTTACATTAGAATACAAATTTGCCACACAATGGTCTTTGCAAAGCGGGATTATTGTAGATAGAAAAAATTATTTAGGTGAAGGGGTTAAGTTTAATATCGATAAAGTACGCAATTCCATGACAGGAATGACCATAAAACAATTTGAAGGCCGCAGCACTTTGATCGAAATTCCATTGACATTTAAACTGTATCTGAATTCGAAACCGGCCCATCATTTTTTTATTATGACAGGCATAGCATCGTACGTTGTTACCAACGAAACAAACCAGTATGATGTAATGCACAACGGACAACCAGAAAAAGTTTCGGGCAATTACAAATCGAATAACTATATCGCCATGGCGGCAGCTACTATAAGTGCAGGCTACCAAAAAAAAATATCGCACAATGCCGAAATAAGCCTGGCGCCTTATTTCAATATACCGCTTCGCGGTGTTGGGGTGGGAAGTTTACCAATTACAAGTGCCGGAATTCGTGTAGTGCTTAATACACGGGTAAAATAATTTCAGACAACATTATTAAAAAAAATTTCTTAAAAAAAGAAGGAGGCGGAGCTATGCCCCGTTCAAAGATTTATTACACCAAACTATTTGCCGAAACCCACACATTAACCATAAAATATCAAACATGAAAAAGTTTTCATTCTTACAAAAGGCCACTGTTGTTGCGGCTATGGTGTTCACTGTTTTTGCCTGTAAAAAACAAGAGGAGCAGGTGCCGCAGGCCTCGCCTGACAAAGTTTCACTTAAAGAAATGATGTCTGAAAATGGAGCCAACCCGGACGACTTGCCCCTAAAAACTGAAATGGAAAAGGTAACTGCCGAACGTGCTCAAAAATCAAAAAGTGGTCACTACCTGTATACCGAAACAAACGCATTGGCACGCAATGAGATTATAGTTTATGAGGTTAATACAAATGGAGAGCTTTCATTAATGGAAACTGTGCCATCTGGGGGCACTGGTACCGGAACCGGCCTCGGATCACAAGGCGCTGTGGTGTTAGATGAAGCACACGAAATGCTTTATGCAGTCAATGCAGGTGATCATTCAATATCATCATTTAAAGTAAAAAACAATGGTGGCCTTAAATTAACCCATACCACGCCATCAATGGGAAAAACCCCGGTAAGCCTTGCTGTACACGATAATTTATTGTATGTATTGAACCGTGGCAGCGATGCCATCCAGGGATTTAAAATTGGAGGTAACGGCAAGCTGACTGACATAGTCCAATCTAACCGGCCACTCAGCGGTATGAAGGTGGATGCGCCCCAAATTTCTTTTACACCTAATGGCTTTTTCGTTGTGGTAACAGAAAAAGCTACCAACATCGTGGGAACTTTTAAAGTAAACAATAACGGCTCAATAATGTCTGGAAAATTTACAAAATCTGATGGAAAGACACCTTTTGGATTTGAATGGTCAAGGCACAAATTTATGATCGTATCCAATGCTGCAGGCGGTGCAGCTGCAGCAGGTTCTTCTACGGCTTATACTATAAATGCAAACGGAATTCCTAAAACTACCAATGGTGCAATAGCAAACTATCAGGCTGCTCCATGCTGGGTTGCTATTACTAAAAATGGAAGATTTGCATATGTAACCAATACTGCAAGCAATAATGTATCGTCGTATTACATAGCAGGTGATGGCGGATTATACCTTGCAAAAGGCGTTGCTGCGACCTCTGGCATGGGCCCGCTTGATGTGGTAGTAAGTAATAACATTTACGTTTTTGTACTTACTTCCAGGTCACACAGTATTGATGAATACTACAGGAAACCCTTTGGTGAACTTGGAGCAATTGGCCACGTATCAGGGGTGCCGGCGTCGGCGACCGGACTGGCGAGTTTTTAAATAACAACAGGATTGTGGTTTACGACCTGGTATATAAAGAAATTGCCCCGGAATTTTTCGGGGCAATTTCTTTATCTGTTTTATACCGCATCTGATAAAGAAGTAAATGTAAAGTCACTTTAAGCAATAGTGTATTGAGTGCCCGAACCTACGCCGTGTTTTTCAATGATATTTTGTTTCATTAAAGGCGACAGTGCTCTGATAATAATGATACGGGAAATGCCAAGTGCTTTGGCAATTTCACCGGTTTTACAACCCGGGTTATTTTGTATAAAACTGACGATAAGTTTTTCACGAGGCAATAATTGTTCGCCTGCTTCATGAACTTGCAGTTTGTGCATTAATTTTCCCTGGATGTTTTTTAATGCTCCGACAAAAAACTCTACCCATTCGCTGATATTCTCGTTTGGGCGGCAGACCTGGCAACTTCTTAGTACCTTATAATATTCAAGTTTCCTGTTTTCAATTTCATGTTCAAAACTTATATACTGTATCCATTTGTACCCATTTTTTAATAACAATAATGCTGATAAAATTCGGCTTAGCCTTCCGTTGCCGTCCTGGAAGGGATGAATGCTTAAGAACTCATAAGTGAATATTGAGCATTTTACAATATGATGAATTGAGTTTTCTGTGTTATACCATTCAATCAATGCGCTCATTGCATTCTCTGTTGCAAAGCCGGGGCTCGTTGTCTCAAATATTGTTTGACTACTGCCATCAGGATAATTTGCCCGTACAGCATTTGAGTGTTGCTTATAATCCCCTTTATGCCATGCATCTTTGGTGCTGTATTTCATCAAAACGTTGTGGAGATTCTTGATATTACTTTCAGAAATTTCAATGTCATTGTACGAATTCGAAATGTTGTCAATTGCTTCAAAATAACCGACTGCTTCCTGGCTATCCCTGTCTTCAAGTTTTGAAATATCGATGTTCCTTAACAGGATATCAATTTCTTCATCACTCAATTTCGATCCTTCAATTCTTGTAGAAGCGCCCACACTACTTACTGTGGCGATAAACTTAAGCTGCTTAAGACTTTGTTTTTCTCTTTTTTCAATGGCTGTCCACGACGCATCAAACCTGTCGAGCTGGCTTATGATTGAAATCAGGTTCCAATCAATATTGATCTTAAAAACAAAAGCAGGACTTTCCATTTTGAAAAATATTGTGCAAAGTACACCTGAATGTTACAGAATGTTACAAGATGTTACAGAATGTTACAGGGCATTTATTATTAGAGAATGTTACAGAATGTTACAAAATGTTACAAGAAGTTACAAGATGTTACAAGATGTTGCAAGATGTTACAAGATGTTACAGGATGAAAAAGGTGTTACAAAGATTAACCATCGCGACCCTTAGTGCCTTTATGTCTTTGTGGCTCAAACATTTCAAGCCAGTTATCAAAGCGTTGCCAGCTTACAAAACATAAAAAAAACCCTCAGCAGAGGGCTTGACTTTAAAATTTATACAGCGTCTGATAAAGACGTAAACGTAAAGTCCCTGATCTTCATGGGCGGTATCAGGTAACTGCGATACGACTCCACGCTGATGCTTCTTTCTGGCTTGCCTAACTCCTCCACATTATTGAGCATAATAACCGGGCTTTCGTTGAAACGCATGTTCTTAATGGGAAACTTTATTTGCCCGTTCTCAATGTAAAAGGTTCCATCGCGGGTTAGACCGGTAAGTAATAAAGTTTGTGGATCAACCATACGTATGTACCATAAACGGGAGACCAATATGCCTCTTTCGGTGCTCTTAATCATCACCTCCAAAGAGGCCGTACCACCAGCCATAATGATGTTACCGGGGTTGGGCACCGGCTCCAAATTTTTCTGCTTTGCCCAAAACTGCGAGTAAGCCAAATTCTTTACAACGCCCTTATCAATCCAAGTTCTTTTTTGTAAAGGAAAGCCTTCGCTGTTCCAGGTTGAAGAAGGGAGCTCCGGGTTAAATGGGTCGGAATAGATCGTGACTTTATCGTCCATCAGCTTTTCGCCCAAACGATTGCCACCGCCGGGTTTACTCATAAAGCTGCGTCCTTCATCGGCACTTCTTGCGTCCAACCCACGAAACATATTTTCGAGCATATACGTTGCCGCAACAGGTTCTAAAATAACCGTATACTTTCCGGGCTCAATGGCCCTGGCACCCAACGAACCATTTGCTTTAGAAGCTGATATTTTCGTGGCCGCAAACGTATCAAGCTTGCTTACATCGTTATAACCACGGGCCGCATAACCAGATGCAGTGCCAGCCTCGTTACGGGTTGTTATAGAAAATATAACGTCTGTATCCTGGTTGTAAGCAAACAAACCTTTTGAGTTCATAACCGCATCAAAGCCTGTAGTGTTTTCAAGAAAACCTGCCGCTTCAAGCTTTGCTTCTTTGGCCACATTAATGCTTTTTGCAACAGCCTCGGCCCTACTATCGGGCGTCATTGCAGCGGTTGCAGGTACATAGGTAATGGCCTCTTTAAATTCGGCCGGTCCTTTCAAAGGCATATATTCGGGGTTTTCAGGAGCCAGTTGCGCCAGCTCTTCTGATCGGCTAACTACCCGTTGCAAAGCCGCATCATCAAACTCGTTAATGGTAGCCGTACCCGATTTTTTACCAAAGGTTGAGGTTACTGCAAGAGACAATGTACTTACATCGCCGGAGGTTGAGATAGCATTACGTGCATACCGAATGTTACCGCCTTCGCTGCCCGTTAAGCCAGCCTCACAGGCATCGGCTTTTGAGTAACTCATCACCTTCTGTAATAATTTTCGTGCTTCTTCTTTATTTAAGATGGACATGTTATTTATTAAATTTTTCTTGCTGTATTGATTACACTTACTCCATTAAATTTTGTGGTGGCACAACCATGCGATACTGCACTTACCTGTGAAGGTTGGCCCTTTCCATCAAAGAACGATCCTCCCAAACGATAATCCTGCTTATCGCAAATGGCCGAACAACTATTCCAGAATTCCTGCGTGTTTGCCTGGTAAGCGGCATCTTTTACCATGCCTGCAATCTTGCCATTCTTTATCTCGTAACAAAGCTGGCTGCTGAATTGAAAGTTATACCGCTGCTGGTCTATCGAATAAGAATTACGCCCAAACATATACAAGCCTTTCTCAATGTTCTTAATAATGTCGGCCGGTTTTAGTGGCAACTTACCGGGCTGTAAACTTACATTGGGCATGCGCTGAAACTGGATATTATCCCAGCTATCGGCAAAGCTGCAACCCTGCGATGCATTTAAACCAATAATATGTGCCTGGTCCCTGGTGGTTTGATAATTAACCAGAATGCCATTTTTAATGATGTCCCATTCCTTGGCCTGAACGCCTTCATCATCGTAACCTACAGCGCCCAAACTGTTTGGCTGAGTTTTATCTGCTACAAAATTTACCACGTTGCTGCCAAAGTTGAATTTTTTACTTTCCCATTTGTCGAGTGTAAGAAAACTGGTGCCTGCATAGTTGGCTTCGTAGCCCAAAACCCTGTCCAGCTCGGTAGGGTGACCCACTGATTCATGTATGGTTAAAAACAAATTGGTAGGGTCAAGTACAAGGTCATACTTGCCGGGTTCAACGGGCTTGGCTTTTAGTTTTTCATCCACCTGTTGCGCAGCCATTCTTACATCCTCCAGCATATCATAGCTGCCTTTGTACAAGGGTATAACGCCGTTTATTTTCTCTTCGCTTCGCGGAAGTAAATATTCATAGCCCATACCCATGGGTGAGCCGAGGGAGTTTCGTGTTTCAAACTTACCTGTCTGCTTATCAGTTTTGGTAACGTTAAAAGTGGGCCAGATACGATGGATATCCTGGTCGATATAGGAGCCATCGGTAGAAGCGAAATACTTTTGCTCGTTTACCAAAAACAAGGAGTTGTTAATGAAGTTTACGCCATTCTTCATGGCCACATCATTAGCAGAAAGTAACAGGTCAACCTTTTCTTTTATGGGTACTGTAAATGCATTGATCTGCATCGGCGTTTTCCAGCTAACCGTTCCATAACCTTTTTGAGGCGCAAGCCTAACCGGCTCAGTCAGCAATTTGGCATTGACCTTTGCAATTTGGACAGCAGTGTTAGTCGCCTTTACAATACTGTCCGTATCCATTTTATCGGTTGCGGCAAAACCCCAGCTACCATTGGCAATAACTCTTATACCAATGCCATACGATTCGGTATTGCTAATGTTGTCTACCCTGTTTTCGCGGGTTACGATAAACTGCCTCAGGTAGCGGCCGATGCGCACATCAGCATAGGTTGCACCCTTAGATTTCGCTGTGTTCAACACCACATCGGCAATGGCTTTTTTAGCAGCTACATCAATCGGCGTCTCCAAAAATCTTTCAGGCGAAATGGCTGAACCGACAATAGGAATTTGAGAAAGGAAGGTTGCTCCCAAACCCATACCTGCATAGTTTAAAAAATCCCTTCTTTTCAAGTTGTATGTTTTGGGGCCGCCAAGGCACGAAAGCGCAAAGAGGCGCTAAGTTTTTAATTTTTCCATTGAAGTACCAAGAACCAAAGGCACTAAGTAGCACTAAGACTTTTATTCATTCTACTATAAGACCTCATGTGGCTCCAAGTTTTGGTTTTTCACTTCTCATTTTGATCTTTCATTTTGCATGTTTCACTCACCATAGACTAATTGACCAATGACTAATGACTAATGACTTACTTAAACAGCGTCACTCAAGCTGGTAAAAGTAAAGTCTCTTATTTTCATAGGAGGCACAATCATATCATCTGTACGCTCTGGTTTACCCAATTCTTCTAAGTTGTTCAGCATAATCACCGGGCTCTCATTAAAGCGGAAGTTTTTTATAGGGAACTGGATCTTTCCATTCTCTATGTAAAAAGTTCCGTCGCGGGTTAGACCGGTAAGCAGCAAAGTTTGCGGATCAACAAAGCGTATGTACCAAAACCTGGTTACCAATATCCCCTTTTCGGTTCCTTTAATCATGTCCTCAATAGAAGTTGTTCCGCCTGCCATAATCATGCGGCTGGCAGCAGGCTGAGGGTCTACGCCTTTCTTCTGTGCCCAGTAACGTGAGTAGGCTAATTTCTTCACCACACCTTTATCTACCCAAACGGTTTTTGTTTGCGGTAAGCCATCATTACTAAAAGTTGAAAATGGCAAATCAGCATTAAGCGGATCGGAATAGATAGTCACCTTATCATCAAATAACTTTTCACCCAGGCGTGATGTACCACCCTTTTTGCTCATGTAACTGCGACCTTCATCAGCATTACGGGCATCAAAGCCGGCAAACATATTTCCTATTAAATCGCTTGCAGCCAGTGGTTCTAAAATAACCGTGTACTTGCCGGGTTCAATAGCTTTAGCATTTGCCGAACCATTTGCTTTTCCGGCAGCTATTTTGGTTAGGGCAAGTGTATCCAGCTTGGCAACATCGTTATAGCTTTTGCTTACATAACCGGAGCCTGTACCAGCCTGGTTACGCATGGTAACGGAAAAGGAAACATCCGATTCCATGTTATACCCAAAAAGACCTTTTGAATTCATCATGGCTCTAAAGCCCGAACTATTTTCCAAAAATCCTGCTGCTTCCAGTTTTTCATCTTTCGAAACTTTTAAACTTTTAGCTACAGCTTCGGCTCGTAATTCAGGGGATACCGCGGCAGTGTTTTTATTATAAGCAATCGATTCCAAATAAGTCTGTGGCCCCAGTAAAGGCATGTACTCCGGGTTTTCAGGAGCCAGCATGGCTACTTCTTCTGCCCTGCGTACTACCTTTTCCAGCGAGGTATTATCAAATTCATTAATAGTTGCCACACCTGTTTTTTTGCCAAAGCTGCTGCTTACAATTAAAGACAACCTGCTGGCATCTCCCGCCGTTGAAACCGCATTGCGGGCATAACGTATGTTGCCACCTTCGGAACCATTCAGGTTTACCTCGCATTCATCAGCCTTTGAAAAACCCAGGACTTTTGTTAGCAAAGCTTTTGCCTCTTCTCTATTTAAAATCGCCATAATGTTTGTTAGATTTTTCGTGCGGTATTAATAACATTCACCCCATTGAAACGGGTGGTAGAACTTCCGTGAGATA
>JAJAYD010000274.1 GCA_026786345.1 Chitinophagaceae bacterium | reverse complement strand
CCCTGCAAAACTATTTTAGAATGTACCATAAGCTTGCGGGTATGACCGGTACAGCCGAAACAGAAGCTGCAGAGTTGTGGGACATTTATAAACTGGATGTGGTTAATATACCTACCAATGTTAATGTTATTCGATTGGATGAGCAGGACATGATCTTTAAAACCAAGCGTGAGAAATACAAGGCAATTATTGAAAAGATTGAAGAATTGCGCAATAGCAATCGCCCTTGCCTGGTAGGTACAACCAGTGTAGAAGTATCCGAATTATTGAGCAGGATGCTGAAGCAAAAACAAATACCTCACAATGTATTGAATGCAAAGCAACATGCCCGTGAAGCACAGGTAGTAGCCGAAGCAGGCTTGGCTGGTGCGGTAACCATTGCCACTAACATGGCAGGTCGCGGTACCGATATTAAACTGGGGGCCGGTGTAAAAGAAGCTGGTGGCCTTGCAATATTGGGTACAGAGCGTCACGAAAGCCGTCGTGTAGACAGGCAGTTACGTGGCCGTGCAGGCAGGCAGGGTGATCCGGGATCGTCTATTTTCTTTGTTTCGCTTGAAGATGATTTGATGCGCATGTTTGGTAGTGAACGCATAGCCAAGGTGATGGACTTTGCAGGTTATAAAGAAGGTGAAGTAATTCAGCACAGCATGATTACCAAGAGCATTGAAAGGGCACAACGCAAGGTGGAAGAAAACAACTTTGGCATTCGTAAACGTTTGCTGGAATACGACGATGTTATGAATAAACAACGTACCGTAATTTATTCGAAACGTAACCATGCCTTGTTTGGCGACCGGCTTGCATTGGATCTTGACAATGCATTTTACCTGGTAGCAGAAGGCCTGATTACTTCGTTTAAAGAACAGTCAGACTTCGAAGGCTTCCGTCTTGCGGTCATCATGAATTTTGGTATTGATACCAGCATTACAGAAGAAGAATTAAACAAAACATCTGCCCAGCAACTTTCTGATAAGTTATACAACGAAGCGATTAATAACTACCAACACCACAAAGCTGAAATTGGTGATCATGCATTACCGGTGTTTAAAAATATACGCCAGCAGCAGGGGCCAAATATTTCCAATGTAGTGGTGCCTTTTTCTGATGGCAGAAAAATAATGCAGGTATTGGCCAATATGGATAAAACCATTGAATCGAGCGGAAAAGAATTGGCAAATGCTTTGGAGAGAAGCGTTGCACTCGGTTTAATTGACGACTCCTGGAAAGAACACCTTAGGGCAATGGATGATTTAAAACAGAGTGTACAAACTGCCTCGTACGAGCAAAAAGACCCCCTGGTAATTTATAAGATGGAGGCTTTTGGACTGTTCAAAAAGATGGATGAGGAGGTCAACAAAGAGATTGTTTCATTTTTATGCCACAGCGCCATACCTGTTGAAGAAGATAACCGCAGGCCGGTACAGCAACAAATAAGAGAAGGTCGCGAAGAGAAGACAGACATGAGCAAAATGCGCATTAATAAGGCAGAGATTGATGCAGCAGGCCAGGATTATGCAGCCAATGAGAATGATTATTTTGATCCGTCAGCGGGCGGTCCGGCTGTAAAGCAGCAACCCATTGTTGTAGGGCCGAAGGTTGGCCGCAACGATCCCTGCCCTTGTGGTAGTGGTAAAAAATACAAGCAATGTCATGGCAAGGATGCATAGGTAAAATGCTTTAAATTATACAGGCCGGTTACGTAATGTGACCGGCTTTTTTATTTGGGGGAAGGATAGTGTGACATCATAGCGAATTACACCAGCGAGCAAAAAAATGGTTATGATGTTACTTATGTTAGTCCAAAAGCTCCGGATGCAGCGACCCTTTGGTAGAAAAAGATCGTAAAATTTTCAAGCCCCCGGGGGCTACCTTATTATCTTTCGGGCAATGGCGCGGAAATAAAATGAACCTTGGGACAGAGAGGAGGCTACTCAGGAGCATTTTGCCACCACTCATATTCAAGCCTTCAAGGGTTGGATAATATGAAGGCGCATTCTAACCCAGGTCTGCACCCCGGGCTATTAATATTAAAGCCTTTCAGGCTTTTGTTTTTGTCAAACCAATATCAGAATCCAAATTATTTTAAACGGATTACAACAGGCCCTGCAGGGGTCGCATATGTCAGCCATTGGTGAAGCCAATGGACGAGACATTACAATAATCTGAACAGCCGCGAAAGGGGGTGATATTTAATTGTGTAACTCATTGTTCAACCCCTTCAGGGTTGGATAATGGGACGGTGCATTGTAACCCAGGGCTGCACCTTGGGCTATTGATATTAAAGCCTTTCAGGCTTTTGCAACTGTGGAGCTTTACAAGATGATATTCTCCAGCAGCTTACTCTTTTCCGGATGGTCGGTATTGAAATGCAAACCCCGGCTTTCTTTTCTAAATCCTGCCCCCTTCACTATTAAATAACCTACCGTTATCAGGTTGCGCAATTCGCATAACTGGGGTGAAAGCCGGATTGATTTATACAATTCTTCTGTTTCAGTAAACAATAAATCAAGACGCTTATTGGCCCTTTCAAGACGCACATCGGTACGTACAATACCTACATAATCACTCATTACCGATTGCAGCTCTTTTAAACTCTGCGTAATTAAAATCATTTCTTTTGGGTCCGTGGTTCCAGTGTCGCTCCAGGCAGGAATTTGCTCCTTATATGAAAGACCATCTACCAATTGAATACTATCAAGGTATGCCCTGTGACTAAACACCATGGCCTCTAAAAGGCTGTTGCTTGCAAGGCGGTTGGCGCCATGTAAACCGGTGCTGGCACATTCGCCGCAGGCATATAAATTTTTAATTGAGGTGCGCCCAAATTCATCGGTCTTAATACCACCACAGCTATAATGGGCAGCAGGGGCTACCGGTATAGGTTGCTGCATCACATCAATACCAATACTCAAACACTTTTGGTAGATATTAGGAAAATGGTGAATGAACTTTTCTTTGCCCATGTGCCGGCAGTCGAGGTATACATGCTCCGTACCGGAAATCTTCATTTCGCTGTCAATGGCCCTGGCAACAATATCTCTTGGGGCAAGGTCTTTCCTTTCATCGTAGCGGGGCATGAAAGCCTGGCCATCCTTATTCAGTAAAATGCCTCCATCGCCCCTTACCGCTTCCGTAATTAAAAACGAAGGCGAAACACCAGGCTCGTATAAAGCTGTTGGGTGAAACTGTATGAACTCCATATTTTCAATCCGGCCCTTGGCACGATACACCATTGCAACGCCGTCGCCTGTGGCAATTTTTGGATTGGTGGTAGTGCGGTAGGCCTGCCCGTTACCTCCTGTTGCAAACACGGTTACTTTTGATAGTACTGTTTCGATTTCGTTGGTTTGCAGGTTAAGCATGTATACACCATAACACTCTATATCCAATGTTGATTTTGTAATAAGAAACCCCAGGTGGTGTTGCGTTATAATATCAACCACAAAGCAATGGTTAATCAGTTCAATGTTAGGCAGGCTCTGTATCTTTTCGATTAAAGCCCGTTCCATTTCCTGTCCGGTAATGTCTTTGTGATGCAGTATGCGGTGCACACTGTGTCCGCCTTCTTTGCCCAATGAATAATCGCCGTCTGCATCTTTATCAAACTCGGCGCCCCATTCAATAATCTCCTTTATTCGCCCGGGACCTTCCTTTACTACAATCTCTACAATCTTTTTATGGCAAAGCCCATCGCCTGCAATCAAGGTGTCTTCAATATGTTTGTCAAAACTATCCGTGGCATCGTCCCAAACACCAGCAATGCCGCCTTGTGCATACTTGGTATTGGTTTCATCGGAATGAGCTTTTGTAATAACAGTAACTTTTAAATATGGCTTAGCAGCTGCAACTTTTAATGCATACGTTAAACCTGCTATTCCAGAGCCAATTACCAAAAAATCTGTTTGCATGTAGTGGTGAGGGGTGAGAGAGAATTAAGAATTATGAGTTATGAGTTATGAGTTGAGAACTGAGTTTATAATTTAGCGTTAAGGCTTTTATTTATGTTTTAAATGCTGATCTAATTAGTTGCATTCGGGCGTTTTGCATATTGCATATTCACTATTGCCTATTGCCTGTTGCATATTGCCTATTGCCTATTGACTATTGCCTATAGACTAATGACCATTGACTATTGACCTCCTCACGCCATCACCTTCTCTTCTACCCAAACATCACTTTCTTTTAAAAGTTGTATTAATTCAGATACAGCAATTTCGCTGGGTACATTTCGCTTCACCACTTCTTTGCCGCGGTATAAGGTTATCTTACCTACGCCACTTCCTACATAGCCAAAATCAGCATCGGCCATTTCGCCCGGACCATTTACTATGCAGCCCATAATAGCAATCTTAACGCCCTTGAGATGATTGGTTACAGCCCGTATTCTGGCGGTCGTTTCCTGTAGATCAAACAATGTTCTTCCACACGAAGGACACGATATATATTCGGTCTTTGAGATTCGGGTGCGTGTTGCCTGCAAAATTGTGAAGGCCGTACTATTGATGAATTGTTCGGTCGTTTGGTTAACCAAATAGTTTCTGCCGGAGGCATTTACTGCTGCTTCCAACGTGGCATTGCTGCTTAAACCCAGCGAAATGCCATCACCAAAACCATCCAGTAACAAAGCGCCACATTCGGTAGCAAAATGAACAAGATGTTCATCGGCAGTATGCCACGAGCTATCGCAAATAACAACCACCGGATTATTTATTTTCCGGTTCATCAATTCAATAAACATACGGCGTACCGCTGGCATTGAATGGGGGTTCATGCTACTTAAACATATTACTACTGTCGGGTCATTTGCAAGCGAATCCATATAAGTAAAATCATGCTCTTCACCGGTATTAAAGCAATCGATCATTACAAAATTCATAACATTGCTTTTTACTTTTGCTGCTGCATAACCACTATCCTGGTAAATAGGTAAATACTTTTGAGGTGGGTTTACATCATCTTCCTTTAATACTATTTCCTGCCAGGTTGCAGGATACACAATCACTTTTAAAGTGCCGGGTAAAGCAAAATCCAAAACATGGTTGCCTGTAAAAATATAATCAGCAGCAGCATCCCCAATATTCCATTTATCAGTAAACTCTCTATAGGTATAACCAATGCTTTCAAGACTTTGTGGCGTTATATTTTCGAGCTTGCTAAAATCTGCTATGATAACCGGCACATGTTTGGCTCCAATATTACCCACCTCAAAACTTTGCCTGCGGCGATATTCAAATGGAGAATAAGGCAGCGTGGCAATATCAACAGGTGGAATAGCACTGTGGCTGCTCCTGTTGGTATATCGTTTTACCAGGTCGCGGCAAACCGGTATTTCAAACTCCGGGTCTTCAGTTAGTGAAACCCTGATGGTATCGCCAATTCCATCTTCCAGCAAAGTACCAATACCGGCTGCACTCTTAACCCGTCCATCTTCACCATCTCCTGCTTCTGTTACGCCCAAATGCAAAGGATAACATTCATTAAACTCGTTTTGCATTTGTTGGATGAGTAAACGATAGGCCTGCACCATTACCTGCGGATTGCTACTCTTCATACTTAGAATGATGTTATGGTAGCTTTCTGCCCGTGCAATGCGTAAAAACTCCATAGCACTCTCCACCATGCCCATAGGCGTATCGCCATACCTGCTCATGATACGATCGCTCAGGCTGCCATGGTTGGTACCAATACGCATGGCAGTGCCATACTCTTTGCAAATGGTAACCAGCGGTGTAAAACGGTCGCGAATGCGATCTATCTCTTCTACATAATCAGCGTCGGTATATTCAATAAACTCAAACTTCTTTTTGTCAACATAATTTCCCGGGTTAACCCTAACTTTTTCAACAATACGGGCAGCAATTTCAGCGGCATTAGGTGTAAAATGTATGTCGGCTATCAGGGGAGTTTGGTAGCCTCTTTTACGCAACTCATCTTTTATGTTTTGAAGGTTCTCCGCTTCATTTTTACTAGGCGCAGTTATCCGTATCAACTCAGCGCCGGCTTCGATACATCGAATGCTTTGTGCCACCGTTGCCATGGTATCCATAGTATCGGTAGTGGTCATTGTTTGCACCCTTATTGGGTTGAAGTTGCCCAACAATAAATGACCAATCGTCACCTGCCGGGTTGGTAACCGGTTGTATTGTGTTAACGAAGAAGTATAGAGTTGCATATGTGGATCCGATGACTAAAATTAATTACAAAATTAAGGATGTTACAAATGGGTAAGGACGCTTATTCTGTTTTAAACAGGGATGCCTGGTTAAGAGGTATAGCAGTGACTAAAATTTATTTCAACAGTTACTCTCTTTTTATTGAGGTCCGGCCTAAGCAGGTGCTACGTTATTACCAATCCTTCTCCGGCGTATTGGCATTTTTGTTTTTATTTTTCTGCAGGTCTTTTTGAATAGCCTTTTCCTCCTGCCGCAAGGCGTTCAACATTTGCTCTGCCTGCTTTTCATTCAGCTTACTTTTCGACTGTTGCTTGTTGTCTTTATCCTCTTTCTTGTCGTTGTTTTGAGGATTTTGCTTTTGTTGCTGCTTCTTTAATTCGTTCAATGCCTTCTGAAGGTTTTCCCGCGCATCAGTATCATCAGGACTTATTCTCAGTGTTTGCTTGTAGGCATCAATACTTTCTTCCAGTTTTTTTTGCTGGCTTAAGCTTACACCTTTGTTGTAGTATGAGTGGCTTCTCAGTGAATCTTCCTTTGCATTTTCTGCGGCAGCATTAAACGCCTTTTCTGCCTCCTCTAATTTTTTTGACCGGTAAAAGGCATTACCCATATTGTATTGAGCTTGTACATTCTTATTATTGGCAGTTGTAGCCTTTTGATATTCGGCAGCAGCCTGTTCAAATTGCTGTTGTTTGTACAACTTGTTGCCAAGACTAATAGATTGCTGATCGGCCTGTGCGTGGGCAAAAATTGATAACAACACCAGCAAAACAATGTTTAGGAATTTTATCATGCAAACCATTTCATTTTGCGTTCAGGAATAATTATTTCTAACAATAACACCAGCAATGCAAGCAGTACGAACCATTGAAAGTAGGGCGTGTATTCCCGTTGCTCACCGGTACCAATTTGCTTCTTTTCCATATCATCCATGGCTGCCATCAGTTTGTCTGATACTTCGTCGGCCGAATTGAAAAGCTGGTAAGTACCCCCGGTTAATGCTGCTATATTCTGCAATTCTTTTTCATTCAGTTTAGAAATAACAATACTGCCGGAAGCATCTTTCTTATAATCGTTGGCTTCTGCATCAAAAATAGGAGCACCGTCCGGTGAGCCAATGCCAATGGTGTGAACGATCACGCCGCTTTCAATTAATTGCTTTACAATTTCTTCGGCTTTGTCGTCATGATCTTCGCCATCGCTTATTAAAACAATGGCCTTGTATTTTTTTTCTTTGGTATCCAGCGAGGCATTGCAAATACGAAGCGCTTCGCCTACTACGGTGCCTTGCAACGAAACTACATTTGGCGAAGCATTACTTATGTACATTTTGGCTGCCCCAAGATCGGAAGTCAGTGGCATTTGCAGGTAAGCCTGGCCGGCAAAAACCACCAGTCCCATCCGGTTATCGCCAATTTTCTCCACCATTTTATTAAGCAATTGCTTGGCTCTTTCAAGGCGGTTGGGTTTAATGTCCTGCGCCAGCATGCTGTTGCTTACATCCAGCGCAACCATTATATCAATGCCCGAACGCTTACCTGAACCTCCACTTTTGGGGGTACGAATATTAACAGCAGCAATAACACAAAGCACCACTGCCAAAACCAAAAAGTAGAATTTGATGCGAAAATTTGGCTGCGAAAAATTTTCGGTTAGCCTGTTTACCAGTTCTTCGTCGCCCATTTGCTTTTTTACATTTTGTTTCCACCTGTTTACATAAATAAACAAAAGCAAAATGGGTAAAAGCACAGCCAGTCCAATTAAAAATTCTATGTGTTCAAATACAATCATATACTTATGATGAGCTCCATCTCCAAAAATGGTGCTTAAAAGTTTGAGATGAACGTGCCTTGTCTCTTTTATATAACATGTAAAGTCGCCAGATGGTTATTTTTTGCCCTCGAAAAAGCCGAGCTGTTTTAATGCCCCTTTTAAAATATTCAATCTTACGTTGATCATATCCATATTGGCCGGTCCTTCAAAATTTAATACAAAAGGATACGGATGGTTGTTTTCTTCGATCCACCCAACTACCCAGCCAATAGCATTGCCATTTTCACTGTTGCCCCATCCTGTTTTATAACTTAACCTGTAATTGGCATTGCTTTCGCGAAACATTAATTGCCTTACAATACGTTGGGTACGTTTTTGAAAAGGCAACTGGTCAAAATATAATTTCTTAACCAATCCCAACTGTTCGTCTGCAGTAATCTTTATTGAATTATCGAGCCAGAAGGTATCAATAGTTTTTATCACCGCTTTGTTGTAACGGGCTGCATAACCCATCGTGTCCAGGTAGCGCTGCATGGTATCTTTACCTATGCGCCTGGCCACTTCCTGGTAATAGGGTACGGCTGAATATTCAAAAGCCTGCGACATAGTGAGGTCGCGGTTCCAGCTTTTAGCAGAATCTCCCCCTGGAAACTTGCGAACCACCCCATCCCATTTAATCACCATTTTTTCATCGGACACCCGGCCGGTTTCAAGACCTATCAAAGAGTTAACAATTTTAAAAGTTGAAGCCGGCAGGTAGGCGCTGTCTTTAAACCGCTTGAGGTTGTAAATGGTAAACTGTCCCTGACCATTATCATAAATTCCAAATGTGCCGGTTACTTTATTGTTGTCGAACAATTGTTGCAAACTATTATCGATGGTAACATTGTTGGGACTACAGCTAACTATTAAAACACTGGATACCAGTAATAAGTGCCAAACTTTCATTTATATATTTTGGGCAAAAGTATTGTATTAAGTAAAAGAAACTTTTGAGTGTTGAAAGGGGCAATACTATTTAACACAAGCTATTTACCTTGTTTATAAATATTTATAAGATAATTAAGTGCACCTTAGAAGCTGTCTAAAAACGAAGTTTTAAAATACCAACAGCAGTTTTCCATAGCTTCATACTCCGCTGTGGCGGAGCACTTCATCTGAAGAAAATATGGCATCATCAGTTTCAAAATAAAAGTTTCAATTTATATTCAAACAGCTTCTTATTTTTTATTTTAGATTTTAAGCTGCCAGGTTTAAAACACCCAACTCCTTACCAACTTTAACAAAGGCATCAATGGCAGCATCAAGATGGTGTTGTTCGTGAGCAGCACTTAATTGAACCCTTATGCGAGCCATATCTTTTGCCACAACAGGATAAAAGAACCCAATAACATAAATGCCTTCTTCCAACAAACGTGCAGCAAACTCCTGCGCAACCGTTGCTTCGTATAACATGATGGGCACAATAGGATGATCGCCGGGCTTAATATCAAAGCCGGCAGCAGTCATCTTTTCTCTAAAATACCTGGTGTTATATTCCAGCTTATCTCTTAACTCTGTGGTTTCGGTAAGCATGTCAAGCACAGCAATGGAGGCACCCACAATACTGGGTGCAACAGTGTTGCTGAACAAATAGGGACGGCTGCGTTGGCGAAGCATTTCTATAATTTCTTTACGGCCGCTTGTAAACCCTCCGCTGGCGCCGCCAAGCGCCTTACCCAAAGTTCCGGTAATAATGTCGACCCGGCCCATTACGCCCCTGTATTCATGTGTACCTCTACCTGTTTTGCCCAAAAATCCACTGGAGTGACATTCATCAATCATCACAATGGCCTCGTACTGATCGGCGAGGTCGCAAATCCTGTCAAGTTGAGCAATGGTTCCGTCCATGCTAAAAGAACCGTCGGTAACAATAATCCTGCTGCGCGATTTATGGCTGGCCACCAGTTTATCTTCAAGGTCTTGCATATCGTTGTGCTCGTAACGGAAACGCTTGGCCTTACAAAGGCGCACACCATCTATAATGGAGGCATGATTAAGAGAGTCACTAATGATAGCATCTTCATCGCCAAACAAAGGTTCAAACAAACCCCCGTTCGCATCAAAAGCCGCAGCGTATAAAATGGTGTCTTCAGTTCCTAAAAATGCCGAAAGTTTGGCTTCCAGCTGTTTATGAATGTCTTGCGTTCCGCAAATAAACCGTACACTACTTAACCCATAGCCATGTGTATCAATGGCCTGGTGTGCCGCTTCAATAACTTTTGGGTGAGAGGATAAACCAAGGTAATTATTAGCGCAGAAGTTTAGAACAGTCTTTCCATTCACAACAATTTCAGCACCTTGCTCACTGGTAATAATTCGCTCGGTTTTAAACAAACCTGCCTGTTGTATTACCTGTACTTCCTCTCTTATTCTGTTTACAAAATTCTCGTTCATAGCTTACATTTTTTGCAGTATTAAAGGTAATATAGGAGCTAAGTAATTAACGACGAAACATCTAAAAATGATTAATGTTTAAACGCTTGCTTTAAAGCCAAAAAACCCTGTTAATCATTTGTGAAATGGAGATTTATTAGAAACTATTTTTAGAAACCTGTAACATTCCGCCATTACCTTCGTACTAATTACCTAAACTACTATTATGAATTCCAAACCGGTCTTCCGCATAATCTTCGCGGTTATTGTAGCTATAGGTAGCTTGTTTTTTTTGTATGGAGCCCGTAATATTTCCGTTGAGAATGCAATAAAGCAATCAAACATATGCGATACTGAACCTGATCAAACCTTTGAACACAGCAACACAGAATTTATATTTTTTGAATCCGTAACAAAATACCTCGTCATCTCCCTTGTAAAATAACCTTCCGGCTTTTGCCGGATTTTTTTTTACTTTTTTTGTAACTTATAATTGCAAGCATCGTATAACGCTTAAAGCAACTACCAGAACATACCCCTGTTTTATGACTGACAAACAATACAATGAATGTGTAGACTTATATGCTGATAATGTTTATCGATTTATTGTAAAAAATATTCGCAACGAAGAGGATGCCAGGGACATTGTACAAACTGCTTTTGAAAAAATGTGGCGCAACAGGGATTCGGTAGAGAATGAAAAAAGCAAGTCTTTTTTATTTACTGTTGCCTATAACCAGATGATTGATCATATACGCAAGAATAAGCGCATTGTACTAAAAGAAGATTTTACAGAGCAGGCAGGCGTGTATCAAATGCAAACTACCCAAAGCAATGCAAAAAAAATGCTTCATGAGGCCCTGGGTAAATTAAATGAAACACAACGCAGCCTTGTTATGCTTAAAGATTACGAAGGGTACAGCTACGAGCAAATTGGTAAGATTACAGGACTAAACGAAAGCCAGGTAAAAGTATACCTGCACAGGGCCCGGTTGATTTTACGTAACTACCTGGTAAGCCCTGAAAATGTATTGTAACTATCAAGTGAAAAGGAAAATTGAAAAATAGCCGCCATGATCATTAACCGACATAATTACGAAGAATTTTTTCTGCTTTATGTAGACAATGAGCTAACTGCTTCTGAAAAGCTTGCCGTTGAAAATTTTGTACGAAACAACGAAGATGTTGCCAAAGAATTTTATGCCTTAAAAGAATCCGTTCTGATACCTGGGGCAGATCAATTTTTACCAAAAGCAAATTTATATAAAGCGTCTACGGGTATAAACGTCACCAACTGTGAAGCCTATTTTTTGTTACACGTAGATAATGAATTGGATGATGCCGAAAAAGATGCGGTAGAAAAATTTGTTCTGCAACACCCCGTAACACAGCCAAACTTTACGCTGTTACATAACACCAGGCTTGAGCCCGAACCAGTTAATTTTGAGAATAAGGAATTGCTTTACAAAAAATCGTCTGGCAAAATTGTTTGGATGAGCAGGAGCAGAATAGCCCTAGCGGCAATGCTTGCAGGTGTGGCCATTGCTTTGTATTTCATAGTTCCTTCCGGAAAGAAAGAGACATCGCAGGCAAGTATTAAGCAGCAACCAATTAAGACAGGCACTTTAAACAACACGGAACTGGCAATTACAAAACCAATTATTAAGCAAGACAAGAACGCAGTGGTTGTTAAAGATGTAATTGCCCCGGTGCCTGCTAAAGACATTATAAAACCTGCCTCAAACTTAAAGAATGTTGCAAAGGTTGACAGACCTCAAAAGCCTTTGGTGGAAAGAAATAATGATGTGAATGTATCTGTAGCAACTGTTAGTAAACAAAATAATATTGACCTTGCGACGAGTGAAAAAAATACATTAACTATTGATAGAACCCTTGCTGCTACGATTACTCCCCAGTTGGTTCAAAATCATATTCCCGATTTAAAGCAGGGAGATGCCCAAGAGAAAGACCTGGTAAAGCAAACCGTGTATCGGGAGATTGATACCGATGCAGATGAAAGAGATCATTCGTTCTTATTTGGGTCAACCCGCATAAACAAAAACAAACTACGTGGCCTGTTTAAAAAAGCCTCAGGCCTTTTTGATAAAAAAGCTGATAAAGCTGAAACAGACAAAACCATTCAAATAGCCTCATTTGAAATTAAAGGAAAATAGACTCTTACATTAAAAACAAGACTTGTATGAAAAGAATTACACTTATGGTAGCAACCATATTGGTTGCCATGGCAGGGTATGCCCAAACTGATAGTACCTCCCAACAATCAGATACCATTAAAATTGGGAAATATGTAATCATTAAAAAGAAAAAAAATCCTTCCGGCAATAACGGTGATGAAAAGAGTACAACAGTTGTAATTGAACGGCGCAAAGAAAAACCCACTAACGTAAGTACCAACTGGTGGATAGTTGATTTAGGTTTTACCAATGTAAAGGATGAGACCATTTATAACTCTGTTGCAGCAAACAATTACTTAAAAACAATCCGTACAGGCGAAGCTGCCTTTACAAAGAACGATCTGGATTTACGTGCAGGAAAAAGCTCGAATGTAAACATATGGATCTTTATGCAGCGCCTGAACGTAACAAAGGGCGTAGTAAATCTTAAATATGGCCTGGGACTCGAAATGTTCAACTACCGGTACGAAAACAATGTAAGCTATCATAAAAATCCTGCCTACATTTTTCGCGACAGCGTTGACTTCTCAAAAAACAAACTGTATGCTGGTTACCTTACCGTGCCTTTTATGGTAAACCTGAATACGCACCCCGGCCAGAAAAAAGGATTGAGCTTTAGTGCAGGTGTAAGCGCCGGATACCTGGTTGCGAGCCGCAACAAACAAATAAGCGAAAAAAGAGGTAAAACAAAGATCCGTGGCGATTTTGATCTCGAACAATTCCGTCTTGCCTATATCGGCGAACTTGGCTTGGGACCTATCAGGCTTTTTGGATCGTACAGCATTAATCCGCTACATCAAAACGGCCTAAAACAATATCCTTACAGCATGGGTATACGTTTTAGCAACTGGTAATATTTTTATTGTTCTTGGTAAAACTAATCTTCCCGCCACCGGCGGGAAGATTAGTTTATAAACCTATTTTTTTGGAACACAGTTAGGAACCATTTTTCCATCTTTCTTTTTCATACCCAACTGGCGGTAGTTTTTCCAACAAGGGTTACCCTTTTTTGACGATGCTTTCTTCTTCTTAGCAGGCATAGTAAATGTTTTTAAAATACATTGACTTAAAAAACATTGCCAGCAATTTATAAAGTTCCAATAGTTTATGGTGCCCCTGATTTTCCCTCCATTTTTAAGATAGAATTCCGTAGAAATACTATCATAGAGACAGACAAACTACTGTTAAAAAAAGTTTAATAATATGTAATGTTGCATACATGTTTATTCTACTTAAAAGCTAATAAATTGCGCTCAGCTAAACCCTCATTAATTATATGACCAGCAAACAAGAGGAGCCATATAATTTTAGCTCAATCTGTAATCATTACCTGGTTACGATGAATGCTAATGAGCACATCACTTTTTGTAATTCCAACTTCAGCAATAAGTTTTATAACGACCCCGTAACGTCTACTATCACTTCGCTAATTCAAGAAGAATACGTTCACTCATTTAAAAACCATTTTAAGGTATGTATTGCCACACCAGGCAAATGTATACAGGGTACCTCAGTACTTATCAACCAGCTTGATGGACCCCATCATATAAAATGGGAGATGGTGGCCGAAGTACAAAAGTCCAGGGACGTAAATGTGTACCTCGTTGGACACGACCTTCATAAAAATCTTCATGGTGATAGCGGAGTGGACCTTTCGCTTAAGATTTTAAAAGCAATATTTGATAGTATTGATGCTGTCAAATTTTTTATATCTCCAAATTTGCGAATTCAATTTTTTAATAACCCTGCATTTGAAAAATACTTAAAACTGCATGGAAAACGAATGAAGATCGGTGATAACATATTGGAGTACGTTAGAGATACTGAAAATAAAATTGAACAGGATTTTCTAATAGATTTTGATAAAGCGGTTAAAGGAGAAACTGTTATAAGTGAAAAAGAAATAAAATACAAACACGATAAATCAAAGTGCTTTAGAACTAAATATTATCCTGTTTATGAAGAAGGTAATTTAATTGGCGTTTCTGTT
>JAJAYD010000273.1 GCA_026786345.1 Chitinophagaceae bacterium | reverse complement strand
TTACGCAATTGCCCTCTGCATGGTTTGCCGGCTTACAAATTGAAAAGCTTACGGAGCAGGAAGCAATCATAAGTGTTCGTTACAAATGGTTTAATAAAAATCCTTTTCGCTCAATTTATGTGGCAGTACTGTCTATGCCCTCTGAAGTAAGTACAGGTATACTTTGCATGGGTGCCTTGTATAAGCGAACACCGGCGGTTAGTATGTTGGTGGTGAAAAATGAAGGAGCTTATCACAAAAAAGCTGTTGGTAAAATTATGTTCAGTTGTAAGGATGGTGAAAAGATCAATGAAGCCGTAGAACAGGCTATTGCCATCGGTGAAAGTGTTACAGTGGATTGCAAAACGACCGGAACCAACGAACAAAATGAAGTGGTTGCTGAGTTCTCCTTTACCTGGAGTTTTAAAGCAAGGCAACCGAGATAATACTGGATGAGGTATCGGATACGATCAAATTTTGGCTACAAGGTTTTGATTTTTTTTAAATTCTATTGAAATTTTAATAGCCCACTGATTTGCTGATGGGTTCATCTTCAAAAAAAATTATATGAATATTTCTTTTCATGGTGCGGCGCAAACAGTCACCGGTTCAAAACATTTAATCTCCCTGAATAATGGGCGAAAAGTTTTGCTCGATTGCGGGTTATTTCAGGGTATGGGTCAACAAACCGATGATTTGAACCGCAGCTTTGGCTTTGACCCTGCCTCAGTAAATTACCTTGTACTTTCTCATGCCCATATCGATCATTCGGGCCTCATACCAAAACTGGTAAAAGAGGGCTTTACAGGAAAGATTTTTGCAACACCTGCCACCCGTGATTTATGTGCAATCCTGCTGGAGGATAGTGCTATTATTCAGCGCGACGATACTAAATATATCAATCGCAAAAGAATAAAACGACACCTTCCTTTATTTGAGCCGATGTATACGGTGGAGCATGCAATACAGTCTCTTAAACAGTTTGAGGTAAGACCTTACAATGAGTGGTTTAGCATAGATGAAGATGTAGAGGTTTTATTTACTGATGCCGGGCATATTATTGGAAGCGCCGCCGTAAGCCTTAGAATTAAGGAGAATGGAAAGATGACTGCTTTGTCTTTTAGTGGAGATGTCGGCCGTTATAACGATGCTATATTAAAGTCGCCGGCTCCATTTCCACAGGCAGATTATATTGTATGCGAGAGTACTTATGGCAATAAGTTGCACGATGATTCACGTCCGATTGCCGATTCACTTTTTACCTGGATTGAGAAAACCTGCATGGTAAAAAAAGGCAACTTAATTATGCCGGCATTTAGCGTGGGTCGCACCCAGGAAATTTTAATTGCATTAAACGAACTTGAAAATCAACAGCGACTTCCACCTGTAAAATATTATGTTGACAGTCCCCTTAGCCTCGAAGCAACGCAGGTGGTAAGAAACCATCCCGAGAATTTTAATGAGGTACTTCGCGAGGTAATGAAACACGATACAGATGTGTTCGACTTTAAAGGACTTCAATATGTAGAATCAGTAGAAGAAAGCAAGGCAATTAATTTTGATCCTAATCCTTGTGTAATTATAAGTGCAAGTGGTATGGCGGATGCCGGCAGGGTAAAGCACCATATTCGTAACAACATCTCAGAGGCAAAAAACACCATTTTACTGGTAGGGTATGCTTCTGGCCCATCGCTTGCCGGCAAATTGGTAGCCGGGGTGCCAAGGGTAAATATCTATGGAGATGAATTTAATGTGGTTGCAGAAATAGGACAGGTTAAAAGTATGAGTGCCCACGGCGACTACGACGACCTTATCATGTTTTTAAATTGCCAGGATTTGAGCCTCGTTAAAAAAATCTTCCTGGTACATGGGGAATATGATGTACAAATAGATTTTGGCAAACGCTTGTCGCGCAAAGGTTGGAAGGTTGAAATACCCGGTATGCATGCTGTATTTGAACTTGCTGATCAATAGAATGCCTTGCCCTGTAATGCATTTACTGATCAGTTAAATGATAAATTAACCTTACTGGAATTATGAAAATTTCATTTCATGGGGCTGCCCGTTGTGTCACGGGCTCAAAGCACTTACTCACATTGATCAACGATACCAACATCCTGCTCGATTGCGGAATGTTCCAGGGTATGGGTGCCGAAACAGATGATCTGAATGCATCGTTTGGTTTTGATGCCTCAACCATCAATTACCTCATTTTATCGCATGCTCATATCGATCATTCAGGTCTTGTACCCAAACTTGTAAAAGAAGGTTTTACAGGCAAAATATTTTGCACTACAGCTACGGCTGCACTAAGCGA
Source organism: Chitinophagaceae bacterium (assembly GCA_026786345.1). Classification (GTDB taxonomy): domain Bacteria; phylum Bacteroidota; class Bacteroidia; order Chitinophagales; family Chitinophagaceae; genus Segetibacter. The sequence goes on along the minus strand of JAJAYD010000273.1, from coordinate 1,967 downwards.
AGTGTTATTAAACGATAGCGCTGAAATCCAAACTTATGAGTTGGATTATGTAAATCGGAAGAGGGTTGATAATGGCAAATTACCTATTGAGCCGTTGTATACTCCGGAGCATGTTGCCCAGGCAATGCAGTTATTCAATCCCTGCAGTTTTAATGAATGGATAGCTATTGAGGAAGGTATAGAGATGATGTTTACCCATACCGGCCATTTGATTGGCAGTGCCGCAGTCCATTTAAAAATTTTTGAAGATGGTAAGGAAACACGTCTCACATTCAGTGGCGATGTTGGAAGATATCGCAACACATTGTTAATACCCCCGGCGGAGTTTCCCCAGGCTGATTATATTATTTTGGAAAGTACCTATGGAGATAAGCAACACGAAATGGTGTTTAATACCATTGATACGATTGCAAAGTGGATCAAGAAGATTTGCGTTGAAAAACAAGGTAAACTTATCATTCCTGCTTTCAGCGTAGGCAGAACCCAGGAAGTATTATATGCTTTAAATCAATTGAGCCTTGAGAACAGGCTGCCGGCTATAAATTATTTTGTTGATAGCCCCATGAGTATAAAAGCTACTGAAATTATTAAGAGTTATACTGACGAATTTAACGACCGGTTGCAACAGGTTTTAAAGATTGATGACGACCCGTTTTCTTTTCCGGGGTTAAAATATGTTGAAACAGTGGAGGATAGCAGGCAACTGGCTAAGTATAAAGAGCCGTGTGTTATTATTTCGGCAAGTGGTACGGCTGACGCCGGAAGGGTACGCCATCACATTGCGTCTTGTGTTGAAAATGAAAATTGTGCCGTGTTGCTGGTTGGATATTGCGAAAACAATTCCCTCGGTGGGCAATTGGTGAGCGGGTCAAACAGCATTGAACTATTTGGCAATGTGCTTAAAGTGTCTGCAGAAGTAGGACAGTTGAAAAGTATGAGTGGCCATGGCGATTATGATGACCTGCTTAAATTTGTTTCGTGCCAGGATACTGTATTGGTTAAAAAAATATTTTTGGTTCATGGTGAGTATGCCGTTCAGCAACAGTTGGCTGCAAAACTTGAAAGAAGGGGTTTCAATACGGTGGAGATGCCGGGCATGCATTACGAAGTTGAACTGCAAAATGAGCCGGAGGCAGACACCAAAAGAGCATAAAAGTTTTTTTGTAACAAACAAAGTACTTATTAAAAAGTGTTATCCTGATCGGGTGCATTTCAAAATGTCGCTAATTAATTATGTGTTCAGGAGCATTTCATACGCTCGTCATTGCGAGGTACGAAGCAATCGCCCCGCACAACCAGGTTTACAAATGGTTGGGGATTGCTTCGCCCGGCTACGCAAGGCTCGCAATGACTATGCTACCATTTGGAAGGCTTCATCTTGATGTGCCAAATGTTTCATCAATTCTCATTTTGTATCTTTAGTAATGGCATTACCTGTAGAAGACCTTCTAAAAATTCTTGGCTCCTTTGTTGCCGGTGGCATGCTTGGTTTCGAAAGAGAATCGCATAACAAACCTGCTGGTCTGCGAACCTTAATATTGATAACCGTTGGTTCCACCATCTTCACCATTTTAAGTATCTCCCTGCAAAATAGTACGTACGACCGCATAGCATCCAACATAGTAACCGGTGTAGGTTTTGTAGGGGGTGGAGTAATTTTTAGGGAGGGCACCAATTTAAAAGGAATTACAACTGCCGCTACCATTTGGGTGGCCGCAGCTATAGGCATGGCCATAGGGTTTGGCAATTATTGGATAGCAGGTAGCACCCTCGTATTTGTATTAATCAATTTATTATTTCTGCCGTTGATCGAAAAAAAATTGTCCAGGTTCGAAGTAAAACGCAGCTACAAAATATCCTTCTATAGCAACCAGTATTCCATTGAAAATCTTGAAAAGGATTTAGCAAAGCAGCAGGTTAAATTTAAACTTGGAAAATTGTACAAGAACAATCAAATGCTTACGGCC
>JAJAYD010000272.1 GCA_026786345.1 Chitinophagaceae bacterium | reverse complement strand
TTACAATGAATTTTACCCTGCAGATACCGTTAAAAAGAAATATAGTTACCTATGGCCTTTGTGCGGATTAATACAAGCGGCAAATGAAACGGATGCTGCATTAATCACTACCAATTATTTTGATGCGGTACTGGTTCAAATACAACCCTATTATGATGATGACCCACCAAAGCCAGGTTATAATTCCTACATTGTTCATCCTGCAAAAGAATCTCGTTTTTATGACGATAATCAATGGATTGGTATTGCCTGTATGGATGCTTATCAAAGAACTAAAAAGGATCAATATCTCCTGCAGGGCAAGATGGTGTATGATTTTATGATGACAGGATTTGATACACTTTCCGGCGGTGGATTATATTGGAAAGAAAAAGATTACTCCACAAAAAATACCTGTTCAAATGGGCCGGGTGTATTAGTTGCATTACAATTGTATAAAGCAACTAATAATAAAACGTCTTTAGATACTGCCCGAATGCTTTATAACTGGGTGAATAAAAAATTGTTATCGCCTGCCAGGTTGTACTATGATAATATTCAATTGCCATCCGGTAAAATTGATAAACGAACTTTTACTTACAATACTGGTACCATGCTTCAAAGCAGTGTACTTTTATATAAGCTAACTAAAGAAATAAAATATCTTTCCCAGGCAAAAAAAATAGCAACAGCATCATTGGCATACTTTTACAAAAACAAAACGTTTCCCGATAATTACTGGTTCAATGCCGTTTTACTAAGAGGGTATTTAGAGTTGTATAAAATTGACAGGAATAAGAAATATATTGCAGCCATGCAGCAATACGGAGAAACAATTTGTCAAAAAGAAAGAGATACCAATGAGCTTATTGGCAAACATAACCGTAAAGAATTATTAGACCAGGCGGCAGTAATGGAAATTTTTGCATCGTTAGCACAACTTTCATCTAAATGATTTACCCCTGTTTATAAAAAAGTGGACACACTTCATATATTTATTCTTCAGGCTTCCGTTTTTCAACACCATCCGATTAATTATCCCGGATCGCTGTTGTAATCATTCCTTACTTATTCCATTTAATTTTTGTTCATTTCATTCAGTATAGGCTTTATAAATTTTATATTTATACCTACTAAATGTTTGAAATCTCAATGAAAGTTTACAAAACCACCGAGGGTATCATTATTCATCACGAAAATTCGTTCTACTTATCTGCTACAAACAACTGGGATACATTTATTAACAGGGATAACCTGTACAACGAAATCCTGGGTGAAATTCAATCTTTAAAACCCGGTAATGACTTACCGTCAGTAATTGAAAAAGCTACGGAAGCACCCATTAAAAGCCAAGAGATCTGGGCAGCAGGTGTTACTTATTTAAGAAGCATGAAAGCCAGGATGGAAGAATCGAAAGTGGCCGGTGGCGACACGTTCTATGATAAAGTGTACGATGCCGAACGGCCCGAGATATTTTTTAAAGCTACTGCACAGAGAACGGTAGGCAATCATGATAAAGTAAGGATCAGGAAAGATTCAACATGGGATGTACCCGAGCCTGAGCTAACATTGTTCATTACTTCTTCGGGAAAGATTGTGGGTTACACCATTGGTAACGACATGAGTTCCAGGAGTATTGAAGGCGAAAATCCATTATACCTGCCACAGGCAAAAATGTATGATGGTTGTGCTGCCCTCGGCCCATGCATCTACGTTCCGGAAAAACCTGTTTCGCCAGACACTTCTATCAGTATCAGCATTACACGAAACGATGTTATGATGTTCAGCGATTCAATTTTGATCAGCCAAATGAAAAGAACACATACAGAACTGGTGAGTTTTCTTTTTAGGGAAATGAGTTTTGAATACGGCGTTTTCTTAATGACCGGTACCGGCATCGTTCCACCCAATTCATTTACATTGCAGCGTGGTGATATCATCACCATTTCTTTAGATAATATAGGCACACTTACAAACACTGTAGCATAATGAGCATCCACGGTAAAAACATAATCGGCAACCATCTTTCAGCTTTGGGCACCAGCACTATTGCATCGTATAATGTGTTGACCAATACAGTCGGCGACAATACATTTTACGAAGCAACCGAAGAAGAAATTAACCAGGCGGTTGTGTTGGCCACAAATGCATTCAAGCTTTATAAAAATTGCAGCGGTAAGCAAAGGGCAGCTTTTCTACAGGCTATAGCTGTAGAAATTGAAGCAGCCGGTGATGAACTAATAGAAACGGCTTGCAAAGAAACCGGCTTGCAGGTTGCCAGGATTACCGGCGAACGGGGGAGAACGGTTGGGCAGCTAAGACTGTTTGCATCTTTTATTGAAAAGGGTGATTGGGTGAACGCCATTATTGATCCAGCTTTACCAGACAGAACTCCATTACCGCGACCTGACTTAAGACAAATGCAGGTACCCATTGGGCCTGTTGCCGTTTTTGGAGCAAGTAACTTTCCATTGGCGTTTTCAGTGGCGGGTGGTGATACTGCAAGCGCATTGGCCGCTGGTTGCCCGGTTGTTTTCAAGGGGCATCCAGCGCACCCTGCTACCTGCGAATTGGTAGCAACAGCGATTATAGCAGCGGCAAAAAAAACTAATATGCCCAACGGTGTATTTTCTTTAGTACAGGGTAAAAGTATTGAAGTGGGGCAGGCATTAGTGGCACATCATGGGATATCTGCTATTGGTTTTACCGGCTCTTTTGCAGGTGGAAAGTCCATATACGATACAGCCGTAAGAAGGCCACAACCCATACCGGTATATGCCGAAATGAGCAGCATTAATCCCGTTGTGTTTCTGCCCGGCGTCATAAGTGAAAAGGCAGAAACGCTGTCTCAAAATTTTGCCGGCTCCATTACATTGGGTTCAGGACAATTCTGTACCAATCCCGGTATATTTTTATTATTGAAAAATGAGGGGTCTGAAAAATTTATCCAGTTACTGAGCGATGCTTTGTCAGCCATAGCTCCGGCACCGATGTTAACCCCGGCCATTCAGCGTAATTATATACAAGGCATTCAGAAACAACGGGTACAGGAAGGTGCAAAAGCTGTTACTCATTTTGATGATCAGCAATCTTTACCACATTTGCTTGTAACCAGTGTAACCACTGTGTTGCAACAACCTATTCTTCTCGAAGAAGTATTTGGTCCTTCAAGCATTGCCATTTTTGCGGATGATATGCCGGAATTATTGTTGTTTTGCGATGCGCTACATGGGCAGTTGACTGCAACAATACATGGTACGGCTACGGAGTTGTTGCAGGCAAGGCCATTGCTGGATGTATTGCAAACCAAAGTTGGCAGGTTGCTCATCAATGGGTTTCCTACCGGTGTAGAAGTGGCTCATGCAATGGTACATGGAGGGCCGTATCCTGCAACCACCGCTTCCCGATCTACGTCGGTTGGCACACAGGCGATCTATCGTTTTACACGGCCGGTTTGTTACCAAAATTTTCCAGACGCTTTATTACCTGAAGCCTTGCAGCAAAGCAATCCGCTTAATATTCACCGAAGAGAAGGTTAATTTGCTTTACATCATTTTCCTCTTATCATTTACGCGACAAACAAGGTAGCCTTTCAGAACAAGTCTGGCTCATCAACCAATTTGGTTTGTTTATACGTTTGTTTTACCCGCCTGTCTTCCCCCGAAAGGAGGTAAACGACCTATAATGCAGTTTGGAAATAAATACCTGTGGGAAAGTCGGGCAACCTGCCGAATAGCTCCTGTATATGGACAGTTTGCGGCCAGGCATGCCAACTCTGCAACAGGTCAGGTGTATGTTTCAGAATGGGGAACCGGAAATCTTTAGATATTACAAGCCAACCAGTTACTTAAAGATTATTTGATAAAAATGAAAGTGCTCGCAAAACCTTTGGTGTTTGGGATAACTGTTAGTTGTTTAAAGGCACGGTTTTTAAATGAAGCAAGCATAATACTCCACATATCTTGACACAATCACATTTTCAATATTAAAAAATACAATCATGTACTCAAACACATTTATAAAAAACAGTTTTACTGTTTTTACTACAACAGCTTTAATGTTATTAGCAGCCTGCGGCAATAATAACACCAATACAACTGCAACCGATAGCACAAATACAGGATCAATGAAGACCGATATGACCGACAAACCACGTGATCTAAAACCTGCCAATCCCAAGCCCGCCTGGGGTAAGGACCTGACAGATCCTATGGCGGTAGTAATTGAAAAGTTAGGCAGCTATAATGCTCCTCCATTAACATCCATTTCAGCGCAGGAGGCACGGAAACAACCATCACCTGCAGATGCAGCAATGGCGGTTATGACTGAGCACAACATTCCTGCTCCTTCAAACAACGTTGATACATCGGGCAAAGACATACCCGTAGCAGGTGGACAAATTCATCTGAGAATCTATACGCCAAAAACAGGAAAAGAGGCGTATCCCGTTATTGTATATTATCATGGCGGGGGATGGGTGATTGCTGATTTAAATACTTACGGTGCTTCAGCCGAAGGCTTAGCCAACCAGGTAGACGCCATTGTTGTTTCGGTTGCTTACAGGCAGGCGCCTGAATATAAATTTCCAACAGCACACAACGATAGTTATGCAGCCTATGAATGGACGGTTAAGAATGCAGCTTCAATAAAAGGAGACCCAAAAAGAGTGGCAGTGGTGGGCGAAAGCGCAGGAGGAGGACTGGCCGCAGCGGTTAGCATGATGGCAAGAGAAAAAGGGTTTCAATTGCCCGTACACCAGGTGTTGGTGTATCCAATAGCCGGGTATGATTTCAATACTCCTTCGTATAAAGAAAGCGATAGTACCAAACCGCTTGGTTCAGGTTTAATGAAATGGTTTTTTGAGAAGTATTTAAAAAGTGCTGCAGACGGAAAGAATCCGATGATTGACTTGGTAAATGCCAATTTAAAAGGGTTGCCGCCCACTACAATTATTGCAGCCCAATACGATCCCTTAAGAAGTGAAGGAGCAATGCTTTCAGATAACTTAAAGAAAGCCAATGTAAATACCACCTACAAAATATACAATGGTACCACACACGAATTTTTTGGAATGGCTGCAGTAGTACCCGAGGCGAAAGATGCGCAGGCGATGGCTGCAAGCGAACTAAAAAGTGCCTTTAATAAATAACCGGATAAATTAAACTCAGTTTAAAAAAGCAATGGTCTGTAAAGGTCATTGCTTTTTTTATTTACCCACAACTATTATGTTCAGCCTTACTTAGTAAACGGTCTGTTTTTAAGGCGTGCACACGTTCAATCAACTATAATATTTTTCTTTCATAAACAAAACGTCTGTAAAACAAAATATGCTAAAATACAGGTAATGCCGGCTTGCACAGTCGTAGTGTTTCGTTTACTTTTATTTATCCCCGGAGCGGTGCGCCAGCCTAACACTCAACCTTACCTAATGTCAGTTAAAAAACTGTGCTGCTTTTTTTTAATTATTTTTTCGATTCCTGCTTTTTCGCAGGAAGAAGAGATTGACCCGGATAATGCTATCAAAAAATATTTGAGAATTAAAAAAAACGATGTAAAAACCAACCTTGCTTTTGCTTTAGGAGAATTTTATTGGGCAACCCGTAATTTACCGGAAGCAAAAAAGTGGTTTAAAAACTGCCTGGATCATACACCTGCCCCAACCGATAGTAACAACGTGGTAAACACGCTGCACCTGCTTGCAAATGTATATCTGAACGAAGCCGTTTACGATAGTGCCTTGTTTTATTGCAATGCCAGCTTTACCGCAATTGGCCGCATAAGCAATAAAACATACCTGCCCAATTTGTACCAAACCAAAGGCCGTATTTACCTGCCTTTGGGCGACTTACAATCTGCCGTCAATTTTTTTACTATTGCTGATAGCCTGTACCAAATTTCGCGCTACGAAATAATGAGGGCCCAATCTCCTTATGTAAAAATTTCCCTTGGCCAAATATTTCAAAATCATAATCAAATGGGGCGGGCTAAGGAATATTTTGACCTCGCTTTGCAAATCTCCCGGCAACATAACAGTATCAATACCATCGCTACAAGTTTACAAACCCTGGCGGGTTGGCAAATTGAAATGAAACAATACGCAGCAGCCAAAGAAAACTATTTGTTATTAATGCGGCCGCCCTATTTTAAAGCGACCAGTTATAGACTAATCTATACGTACACAGGAATGGGAGATGTATACCTCGGTTTAAAAAACTACGATTCTGCTTTATATTATTATAAGCTAAGTATGTATGAAGCACAGGTAAAAGGGGAGGTTTACCAACAGGATCTGTTTTATAGAAAACTGGGAGATTCGTATTTAAAACTTAGAAACATACCCCTGGCCAAAGTGTATTACGACAGCAGTATTTGGTGGGGTAAAAAGAATAATAAATCGGCCTCTGCAATTTTATCGTACCAGGCACTTTCAGAAATTGCTACCAGCGAAAACGATTTCAAAACTGCTTACCGCTACATGCAATTAAAGGAGCGTGTAAAGGATAGTGTACTTACCATTAAAAACCTTGAGCTTAGCAATAATTTGTACACCCTCAATAATCTTAAACAAAAAGACGTTGCCATTAACCTGCTAACTGCCACCAATGTTGCTAACGATAAAAAAATTAGAAAAGGAAAAACCCTAACTAATTTACTTTTTGGGTTTGTAGGTGTTATGGGGTTCGTTTTTCTGTTTTTTACCAATAGAATGCAATTGAAAAGAAAGCTGGATAAACAATTAGCCATTACCGGCGAGAGGGAACGCATCATCGCCGATTTGCACGACGATGTGGGCGCTACGCTAAGCAGTATACATATTTACAGTGAGCTGGCCGGTAGCATCATCGAAACAAAAAAAGCAGAGTCGAAAGATCTGATGAATAAGATTTCGTAGCAGGGCAAGGCATTATCGTCCCGAATGAGTGATATTATCTGGAGCTTAAAACCTGTTGAGGAAGGAAAGTATTCGATTATAAACCGCGTAAAAAATTACAGCCAGGAATTATTGGCGGTGCAAGGCATCAATGCAATATTCGATATTGATGAGGAGCTTGATAACAGAATTGAAAACCCCCAGGTTCGGAAAAATATTCTGCTGGTTACAAAAGAGGCCATGAACAACATAGCCAAGTACAGCAAAGCAAATACAGCTTCCATATCGTTGCGCCAGGTTAATCAATCTGTTAACTTAATTATTACTGACGATGGAATTGGCTTTGACCAAACTGTTGCTACAGCAGGCAACGGCTTGCATAATATGTTGCAAAGAAGTAAGCAAATAAAAGGCGCCTGCAATATTATTTCTTCGGTGGGTAAAGGCACAACGGTAAAATGTATTTATCCAATAGCTATTATTAGTCATACTATCTAAATACACCTGCATTACTTTTATACAATGACAAGGATTGTAGTTTATGACGATAACAAACTGCGTCGCGAAAGCCTCGAAGCATTGTTTTCATTCTCCACAGACCTCCAATATATCGGTGGCTTCGAACATTGCAACGATCCTATAGAGCAACTCAGAGAGTTGCAACCTGATCTTATTTTAATGGATATAGAAATGCCGGGCACAGACGGTATCACCGGTGTAAGAATAATCAAAGAAAAATTTCCGGCAATAAAGGTCATCATTCAAACCGTGTTTGATGATGACGATAAAGTGTTTGCCGCACTACAAGCCGGAGCCGAAGGTTATATTTTAAAGAACGCCTCCGTGCAACAAATAACCGGCGCAATAGACGATGTTATGAAAGGTGGCGCTGGCATGAGCCCTTCCATTGCTTTAAAAGTGATGCGTTATTTTAAAGATGAAACGGTAAATACCAATTACAACCTCACAACAAAAGAAACGGAGGTACTTAAATTATTGGTTAAGGGCCTTAGTTATAAAATGATTGCCGACCAGTTGGGCATTAGTTATTTCACCGTCAACAACCACGTAAAAAAAGTCTACGAAAAATTGCATGTTCATTCAATGGGCGAGGCGCTTGCACGTGCCCACAAAGACCGCCTGGTCTGATCCTGCCTCTACTTCTTCACCCAGGTTAGCCATAGTAAAACTTTTGTTGAACAGGCTCTATTGGTATGTGCAGCTTTCGTGTTCTTTAAATTCAGATTGATCAAGACTTACCCGTAAGGCATTTTTTCATACGTCTAAATTACTTGCTGCATAGCTACATATAGTCATTGCAGAAAGTTGTTTTTGAAACCAGCTTTGCATCATTAATTAACCAAAAATTTTTAGGAAATGCCAAGTCTTACAATTAACGGACGTGTATCTTACGCCGACCTTCTACCCGCAGAAAATGTACGGGTAAAAATTAAAGACCTTGATTTGGGGCCAGGTGGCTCTCACGATCAAATCTTCAACAAGCTAACAAGTACCGACGGAAAATTTTCCGGCTCCTCAACTGAATGGCAGGACAGAGAAGGTGTCGTGGATACTTTTTTAGGTCCCGTTAATATTCCCGATGTTTTAAACCTTCAGTTCGAAGTTGTTGACGGAGCTCAAAACCACCAGGGAGCTTTTGTAAGAGTTGGAAACGGTTCTCTTCCTATTGTTCTTCCGCCCAATTATTCAAAGCCGGTTGAAAAAGCAGCCCGTGATATAATACAGGTTGTGCATTTAGTGCAGAATGATTATACACCTGCAGAAAAGCTGCTGTATGGTTTTATTGAGGCAGGCTCTGCTGCTGCTGTAAGTAGTTGTTTGGGCAACGATTACAGGCAACTGCATCTTTTAGACGGAGCAGATGCCACCCTCGCTAAATTAAAGGACAAACTGATGCAGGTAGGAAGCCGCGCAGCAACAAAAGCAATTGACCTGGTTTTTTGCACACACGGCCATACATCCAGAGTAGTGTTTGCAGATGGCAAAAAGAAAATGGAAGACGTATTGGGCGTGTTGGATGATATTCCGCAGAGTACGCGTAATAAATTTAGAATGGTTTTTTCAACAGCATGTTTTGGAAATACACATGCTGATATTTGGCAGGAGGCCGGCTTTGCTTGTGTATCTGGCTCTGAAGGCATTTATGCAGATTCAGAAGCATCGTTATTACCCTTTTTACAAAGCTGGGAAAGCAGTAAGTCGTTTCGTGAAGCAGTAAGAAATGCCAATGCAGCAGATATTGGCAACGTTGCTGATAACGCAGCCAAACTTTATTATATAGCACAGGGAAGAACAGCCGATGCAAACGACATCAACAGTAACCGGATTATAAGCGGAAATGGAAACCTGCGAATATATTCGAAGCCCCGGTAAGCTGGTATTATGGCAGCGGCAGTGCCGCTGCAAACTTCTCCTATTTTATCAATCATTATAGAACTTCATAATGAAAACTTCCTTTAAATTATAAGGAAAGGGGCATAGCTATAAAATGACTAAAGACGAATGAGGCATTAGATACTTTACTGTGAACTATTTTATAAAAAAGGTACGAAACTCCAGGTACTCTCATAAGGCGAAGCACTTGCAAGGTTCACAAAAACAATTTGATTTAATGTTTCAAAGTAAATTCTCAAGTACATGGTTGCATACTTAACAAACGTCTCCAACAGACAGTTTTAATAAAAGTAAAGAGAACGAGCATCACCATTATTAACAAAACACAAATGTTTAGCAATCCAAAAAATAAAGGAAAATTAATATCCTTTTTAATTGCGTTCAGCCTGGTGATTATTACCACATTTTTTGTAAATGAAAATAAAAAAGAGATAGAACGGATATCTGGTAGAATAGCAGTTATAGATAAGAATATGGAAGCTGGTTTATCTAATTTCCTGTTTTCTAAATCAAATTTTTCTCAGGCAATGATGTACAATACGCTTGGGCTGATGCATATTAAGAGCGGACATACATTTAGCTATTTATACATCCCTTTTAAGGATGAGGTTATAAACGGTATTTTGAGCATAAATGAATCTTTAGGTCAAGGCGATGCCCGGTTGAACCCTGAACAGATTCAATCCATTGATGATGCCTTTTCAAAGTCAGCTGCTGATAACAGTTCAACAGGATTTATTACAGTATTTAATAGTGCACTGGTTGTTTTTCAAAAACTTAGCCTGGCGTATGAGGCGAGCATATTAAAGCAGGCGAATGATAAATTGCGATTAAAAAATAATCGCGGTGCATTAGAGGTAAAAGCCAGCCTGCTTACCTGGTTGGCTGTCATTATTGGCTTTGTACAATTGTTTTTCAACAGCTTTTACGACATGTATACCGAATATAAAAAACCAAAAATCTGAGCATTCTAAAATAATCATTATGCAAAAGAATTTTCCATTTAGCAAAACAAATTTGATGTTAACTATTGCCCTGGTTGTGTTACAGTTTGCAGCTGGCTGTGGACAAGCCAGCACAAATTCAAAGAGCACCGTTTCCCAAACAAAGATGAAACATGCCGCACCTCAAATTCCGATCATAGACTCTGGTACAAAAACTCCTGTCGAACTTTCGACTCCAACACCTTCTGTTATTGATGATTCGCAGAACTCTACGCTGCAACCCTATATTGATGAATTGGCTGACCATCGCTTGATGGAGTTCTCGATTTATAACTCAGGGAGCTATGGAGAGGGCATGCGAACCGAGGAGTGGCTTGACCTTTGTAGTGGCGGAAGCTTCTTTTCTCACTTGTCATCGACTTCTTCTGTTGGCGGTAATATATGTCGCAAGACAATCATGATGAGCAAGGCACCTGTTGGGTTTACAACAACGACGATATAGTTATGATCAGGTTTAAGTCCAGTAACGGCGTTGAAAGAGAAGCCCCCGTAACAGTCGAAGATGGTAAACTGTATATGAATGGAAAGAGATATTACCATATTCCCAAGGGTGAAAACTACGGCCCTCAAAGTTGTAACTGATATTGTTCATGGTAACAGGTTTTTTCGTTTTTTATCGCCTGCAAATTGTTAGCAGGCAATTGGTAAAAAGCTATAGCAGCATTATTAAAGTAAATCTTTCACCACAACCGGTAACCGTGCAAGTGTATCCAAACCCGGTACACGACATCATTACCATCAGCTTTAACAGCAAACAACCCGTTTGGTCAGTTAAACTGTTAAGCTTGCAGGGCAGCCTACTTAAAAGCTATAAAGTAGAAGCCGCTTCTCACATCCAACTTCCCGTGCAGTGG
>JAJAYD010000271.1 GCA_026786345.1 Chitinophagaceae bacterium | reverse complement strand
TCCGCAGCATGTTACAAACATCAATATGAAGTTTGATGAAGAGGTGTTCGGTTTCAATATTTCTTCCCTAAAACTTACCCGTAATGGCGAGGTGTTTCCGCTGGGGATTGCCCAATTATCTAATACAGATTTGAAAACATGGATGGCAGGTAATTTTGGGTTGATAACCTATCCTGATGGTAACTATATCTTTACTATAACCACCAGTGGGTTTACTGATGCATTAGGCAACCCCGGCACAGAAACAAAACAATTAAGCTGGACGGTTAACCACAGTCTTATTGTGGGCATCACCAACCTGTCTATTTCACCTGATAAAGGTTACTCGGCTACGGATAAAGTGACCTCTGGTCAAACCATCAACCTGTCGTTTAACCTGGCTGCTGCTGCATCGCAGGTAACCATTTCGCAAACAGACCTAAGTGGCGAAAATGTACTGGCTATACTATCAAATGTTAGTGCCGGAACTGTAAACTTGCCACTAACCTTACCAATAGGTGGTAACGTTGGATTGAAGATAACAGCAGTTGGAGCATTGGGCGGAACGGGCATTGCAATCATCGATTTCTTTGTAGACCAGGTTGCATTAGGTGGCAAGTGGATGGTTGATGATAACAGACAAATCATTACACAGGTAGACACAATACCTTTCATATTCTCAACACGTTTGCTAAAAGATACCGCAGTGTTGAAAAGTTTAAAGTTGTTAAAAAATGGTGTTGCAGTGCCAACTACCGGTATGGACTTTAGTAAGGTGAACGATACGCTTTATAAGTTCTATGGAATACGTTCAGTTGATACTACTGCAGGCAGCTATACATTCTCTGTTAACCTCGAAAAATTACATAAGTATACAAGCGGCCTTAATGGCTTAACAATGATAGGTACCTCCTGGACCGTGTTGTCAAACAACAAACCACCGCAGGCAAATGCTGGTAATGATACCACCATAACCAAGACCGGAATTGTTAAGTTAAGTGGCTTACTATCGTTCGATCCTGAGGCGGCGCCCCTTACCTATAGATGGATCGCACCACAGGGGATTAAATTAAGCGATTCAACCAGCGCAACACCAACCTTTCCAATAACAGAAGCCAATCAGGGTAAAACCTACAAGTTCCTGTTGATTGTCAGCGATGGCTCGTTGATTACAACCGCTGTAGTAAACGTTGTGGTGGCGTTGTCAGAAGTCTTGCCACTCACCCTGCTTGATTTTGTTGCAGTCAGGTCCGGTAATAATGTTGCACTGGACTGGAAAACTGCCCATGAAATTAACGTGAACAAGTTTTCGGTTGAATGGAGCAGTGATGGCAGAAGCTGGAGCAGTGTTGGAAATGTAGGAGCAAACAATCGCCTGGAGAATTCGTACCATTTTATTCATAACAAACCTGTAACCGGCGATAACTTCTACAGGCTGCGTATGATTGATCATGATGGACATGCCGTACTTTCTGCCATAAGAAAAGTTCAGTTTACACAGGGCAACCTGGGATTAGTTCTTATTCCCAATCCATCAAACTCTTATGCTATCCTTACTATACCGTCAGGGTTAAATACAAGGGTTATTCAGATTTATGGTGCATCAGGCAACATGGTTCGACAGTTTACACTTGACAATGGTATTAACCAGTTAAGAATAAATACAGCCGGTTTAGCTGCGGGCATGTACACCATACACGCCGGTAAATATGTGGTTAGAATGTTGGTACAGCATTAGGAGCCAGTAGGAAGAAATTCTGATTTTTTTAGGACTTGATAAGATAAAATAAGGCTAAAGAGTTTGACCCTCTTTGGCCTTATTTTAGGTTGAGAATTAAACAAGTGGTAACCTGTCCCGACCTTCTAATCAAACCTGTTATTTAAGGTGACAGGCTTTCCGGAAGACACCCGAACAACATCTCCGCTTTACTCAGTTGGTAAACATCCCGCCAGAAGGGAAATGCATCGCCCTGCTCCGTTGTTAAACATCTGGGCAGAACGGCATCAGCTATTGCAGTTATTAATTTTAAAATTTACATTTAATAAAAGCTTTGACTATGCAAGTTTCCCACGATTATTTTATTAGGTTTTCTAAATTTTTATTGCTACTAGCTCTTGTTAGTGTACACGAACAAACAACCGGACAGGCTAAAATGAGAGCAAGAACACTTACAAATCAAAATAATGCCGTTCGGCTGGCTACTGATTCTCCCTCTACAAAAAGAAATGTTGAAATACAGAATAATAAAACAATTTCCGCTTCGAGTAGAAACATAGTTGCGATGGGTAACGAAACAGATGGCTATGCCTATTTACAATCAAAGAAATACTGTGGGTATGAAAAATCTGTTGATGATGAAGGTTGTGTTGTTATACAATATGTTGATGGGGGCGCCAAAAAGTTATGTAATGATATGTTGGTAGAAGTAATGACCCCCGATGGAATAAAACATCCAATCAGGACAAATTCGATTCAGCAATATGTCATGAAACTGGACCCTCCCAATAACCCTCCACAGACGGATGTTACCTACAAATGGATAAGTGGGTTTAATGCTGAAGAATTAAATGAAATTAGCAAATTACTTAAGACAGATGCAGCCATTAATCAGTATTTAAAGCGAGAGTATGCAAACTGCAAGGATAATGTTTACAAGCAAATGGAATACAGGTCAATTTTTTTACAGGAATATTATAAAGCGAAATAGTGTATGCCTGTCATTAAAACTATAGTTCTGTACATTAGTGTTTGTTTTTTTCAAACAACCAATTGTATTGCTCAACCTGTTTTAGATACCAACAAACATCAGCCAAATATTGATAGCGTGTTGAACAAAACGGATGCCGCCTTTTCAGCTCATGCTACCAGCGATTCAACAATAAAAGTGTTGGAAACGCTCTACAAAGACGACACTTTGGTAAAACACGCATTGCGCGATTACCATCTTTATGGCTTAAAACACAGGCAGGAATCGTTGCAATGGAATTTAAATTCAGGCATCATTATTTTTTGGTGTGTGATCGTTCTGGTATTTTCAGGAATTGCTTTTGCAGGTATACAATTCTACAAATCAATGCACCAACCAAAAGGAATAGCCATTGATCCCAACTTAATTTTAAATACCGAATTTGAAGTAAACCTAAAAGGTTTTAAAATCAATTCTCCCGTGTTGGGAGTTATTATTCTTTTAATATCACTAATGTTTTTTTATTTATACCTGGTTTATGTTTACCCTATAACTGAAATATTTTAAAGGAAAAATAAAAGAATCTTTCGATTGAGACTGCTTGCCCAAATTAATTTATCAGAAGTAGCGATGCTTAGTAGAAGAAAACCAGCCTGGCTCAAAAGCGGTTGCAGGTCACCCGTTTAATATTGCCGGTTATAAATTGAATATTCAGTTATTCCGATGCAGGAAGAATCTCATATAAGCTATCAGTTGCCTGGTTGCAATTTCCAGTTGCTTTAGTAGGATGCAAGTTGCAGGATAGTTTCACCGTGACGGATTACTAAACGATGGCAAGATGAAGGAAACCAATAGTGGGACAAGGCTAAAGGTTATCCATTTTTCTGTCTTTTGACAGACAACTTTAGCGCAGGGTGTCCAGTTTCATAAGTCATCAATTCAAGAGCTACATGTTGCAGGTGATAGCACCCGGCAACGGCCCGGCAGTAAGGAAAAACTTACAATGGCAAAAGAAAGATAATGTTGATTTACCTCAGTTTTTGCCGAATTGATTTTTACATTTCCTACAAAAATTTAAGTGATGGAGTAGTAGGAACGAATGTTGTTCTTATGGTCGGAAATTTTTCTTTTAACCAGGTGGCCATGTATTCGCCGCCAGGTTGTTCGCTGGCTATATGGCCTAAAACAATCAGCGACAATTGCTGTCCTTTGGCAATAGCATCTCTTACATATTCAGCGGTTTCCCATTCTTGTATTTCGCCACAAATCAATACATCGGGCTGCTCCTTTATGAGTGCTTCAATTTGTCGTTTGCCGCCTGCTGCACCGGGCATAAGCAATACCTTTTTGCAAGGCTGCTGTAAATCGCCATTATACCTCAGCGTTTGTATACCCAGCTTTTGTTTGGCATGGTTGATCAATTGTTGTAGTGTGATTGCCGGCAACAGGGCAATGTTGGTACTTGTATCAAAGCTCTTTTCCCACCCTAATTTTTTTACTACCATTTGTTTTACGCCATCAGGCTGGTGGGTGTGTATATAGTCGTGATTTCGCCAAACAGCTATGTCATGTTGCTGTAACAGGTTGGCTTTATATTTATAGACTGTATCATTTTTTAACCACTCCGTATCATCCTGGTGATTGTAAAAAGTTGGCTCGTGGGCAATAATGAAATTTGCCTTTAGCTCAATTGCTTTCTTAATTACAGGTACCGTTGCAAATGTAGTGGTTACAATTCCGGTTACCTTAATGTCCCGGTTGCCGGCTTTCAGCGTGTCGACGGTAGTTTTAAAGGGAGCATTGGGAACTTCATTTATAAAAGCATCCATTACATCACCCACAGTATATTCTTTCTGTTGTGCAAACAATGATAATGGTGAAGACAACAGCACTATTCCCGTTGCGCCTTTCGAGGTGGTCATTAAAAAATTTCTGCGATTAATAGTCTGTAAGTCAAATATATCGTTCTGGGTCTTTTTCATTATGGCAATTTTACATTATTCAGGCGTGCCACTAAAGGTAGCCATCCAGCCCGGAATTTTGGTCCAATGAAAGTGCCGACAATGAGTATAAGTACAAAAGCTCAATAGAATTATCTCTGCCGGAAGAAGGCTTTATTGTATGGGCTTTAGGCCAGTGTCCTTGATGTTATAAGTTCGGCATATCGTTAGTAAGCCAATTTTTGCTTATTCAGTTCTACATTAAAACTTACTTTAGCACCTAACGCTTCAAACACTTTCAGAATAGTTTCAAACCTTGCATTTTTTACGCTATTCTCAATCTTTGAAATCTGAGCCTTTTGTACACCAACAAGTTCTCCTAATTGCTGCTGTGTCAGATTGCGTTCTTGTCTTGCTTGCTTAATAGCTTGTCCTAACAAGTCAATACGTAATTCATTTTCAAATGCGTCACGTTTTGACGTTCCACGTTTTCCAATGTGTTTATCAATCATTGTATCAAGCGAAACAGTTTTGAATTTGTCAGCCATAATTATTTTCATTTTTGTTTGTTTTCCAAATATTGTTTTCTGATTTCTTCTGCCTTTTTAATCTCTTTTGGTGGCGTTTTCTGTGTC
>JAJAYD010000270.1 GCA_026786345.1 Chitinophagaceae bacterium | reverse complement strand
GCTACGCCCTTATTGATCTCGTAAGAAGTATAATTAATCTCCACCCGCCCTTTTCTATTTTTCATTTTATCGGCTTCCGACTTTTTTTCGCCGCTGTCAAACTCCATGGTAACGCCTTTTGGCAACTTGTAATCTTTGGTGTTGAAAGCAAAAATAACTTTGTCAGGCAGGCCGTACGATGCATAACGACCATAGATCATTTCCATATCGTAGGTACCGTTTTCTTTGGTGGTGGAGGACGCTTTTTTAATCAGAAGATTTGGTTCATCAATGTATAATGTGGTCAACACCACATCGCTGTTTTCATTAGTCGGTAATAGCTTTACCACTTTAACTTTTGTGGATCCAATGGTTGTGGTACCTGCATCGAGCGCTAAAAACTCGCTGTTGTTCAATACGCTATTCATGTTTACCGATACACCTCCTTTAGGCAACAACGATATACCGCCATCTCTCTTCAACTTAAATTTATTGGGCCGCTTGTAAAATATTTTAACCCTGCCCGCCGGCGCCCTAATAAAGGCAACATCGGTTTTCATTCGTCCTTCGGCTACATAATTATTTACCTTATCCAGTTTATCCTTTACCTGTTTTACCAATGTATTTACATCCTGGGCACTTGTATTCAATGTAAAACCCATTGATACCAATACCATCAAATACTTTAATCCTTTCAAAAAATCTTTGCTTACCCTAACCTGCATCTGCGTTGTTATTTGTAAAGTGAACTATTTATTTCATGTTTCATAAATGCTGTCTGTAACTTCAAACAACCTGCCATTGTTTTGTTACCCTTGTTAAAGCCTATGATAATATATCCTTCTTTTTAAATACCCAAATGGATGCAACCAAAAAGCCGATAATATGGAGTACCAAAATGCCTGCAGCCTGTAATACCCTGTTTAAATTTTGTACCGACCCAATAATTGCTTCGTTATCTGCCGTAACCCTAACATCAAAAAATCCTTTCCAGCCTATCATATGCGTAGTAAATAAAAATGGTTTGATAGCATTGAAAACGGGAATATCGAGTGTACTTAAAATGGTACAAACAATAATGATGCTCATGGTTGCCACAATGGGACCGATAGAATTTTCAGCAAATATGGAAAGAAAGAAACCCAGCGCAGCAACGGTTAACATGGCTATGGCAGCGAAACCAAAAGCTGCCAAATACCGCCACATAATATCGAAGCTTTTTAGCTGAACAATGTAATCCGCCTTTAGGTTGAGCATGTCTCCACTGCCAAAAATAAGCAACGATACAAACAAGGCCAGAATGGCCATCCATACCAAAAGGATTAACGTGTAAATGGCTGCGGCACCAAATTTTGCCAGAATTACTTCGGTACGGCTTACGGGTTTGGTAAGCAATAACCGTAGCGTACCCATGTTGGCTTCGCCACTAATAAGATCGCCGGCTACAATGGTAATAAGCAGGGGCACATGCACCAACAATAACTGAAGTACGATAAAGCAAATGAGGTAGCCGTTTAAGACTTTACCTTCTACATCAAGCGATACCGACACATCGCGTAGCATAAACTCAATATACGAGTCGCCATCCAGCTTTAAACCAAATTGTATAATACCTACCAATGCTGCTATTGCTCCAAAGCTGATAAACGTTCGGGGGCGGCTGAATATCTTAAATAACTCAATCTTTAAAAGCTTCCACATGTTGTTTGCCTGTTGTTACCTGTAAAAAATAATCTTCGAGTGATAGCCTTGGTTGAAGACTGATTACATCCACCTGCATTTCTGCAAGGTGTCTATTAAATAATGGGATTTGTTGCCTGTGCATTTTAAGGACAATCAAATTATTACGGGATGGCTGTAAATTGGCTTGCCAACTACTGTCACTTATTGCAGCAAGCGATGCCTTATTATCAATAGTGTTTAATTCAACAATAGTATTTGCTGGGTCAAACAACTCGGCAGCATTACCCTCCACCATCTTTTTTCCTTCATCAATAATCAACAACCGGTTTGCGATTAATTCAATTTCGCTGAGCAGGTGCGACGATACCACGACCGTTTTCCCCATAGCATGACTAAGCCTTAGGATAAGGTTGCGTATATCAGCTATACCCTGTGGATCTAACCCGTTGGTTGGTTCATCCAATATGATTAACTGAGGATCATGAACAAGCGCAATCGCCACCCCAAGACGCTGTTTCATACCCTGCGAAAACGTTTTTACAGGGCTATCAGCTCTTTCCTGCAAGCCAACCATTTCAAGCTTGTCCAGCAACTGACTCCTGTTTAAACTTGGACCACCACTTATTTGGGAGAAAAGTCTTAAATTTTCTACCGCACTTAAATATTTATAAACGTCAGGCTTTTCAATTACTGCACCTACTTGTCTTAAAATTTCTTTCCGGTGCTTTTTTAGTTCCATACCAAATATTTCTATGGAGCCTTCAGTAGGTTCAATTAACGTAAGCAGCATTCGTATGGTGGTTGATTTGCCGGCCCCATTCTGACCCAAAAATCCATATACATCACCTTTTTCAACTGAAAAAGACAGCCCGTTGACCGCAATAAGTTTTTTAAAATGTTTTGAAAGGTTAGTAACCTTTATGATTGGCTGCATGCGCTAACAACAATAAGCAACGAAGGTAGTTTAAAGAGTACCCGTTAAATTTTGATGGCAGGCTCATTTTACAAAGGAAATGTAAATGTTGTAGGTGCGGGTGATAAAACAAAAGCCACCTTATAAGGTAGCTAACACCATTAACGCTACAAAAAGGATTGCCTGGTTTAATAGTTATACTAAAGAAAACAAAAAAGGGGCTGGCATATAAGGCGCTTTAGACCAGCACTGAATTATGCATTTTTTTTTGACACCTTTAAATAATCCTGCAAAACTTGTACATAATCTTCAAAAGCATTTACCCCTGCCTTGGTAATCTTACAGGTGGTAAGCGGGTAATTGTCTTTAAACTGTTTGGTAACATCTATATAACCCGCATCTTTTAGCTTTTGTACCTGTACACTCAGGTTACCCGCAGTAGCATTGGTTTTCTCTTTAATAAAAGTAAACTCTGCTTCCTTTACACTAATGAGCAGGCTCATTACTGCCAGGCGTAATTGCGAATGTAATATGGGGTCAAGCTCTTTAAACACCTATGTTGCTTTTAGTGTTTCTTCCTACAGATTTGTTGAACTCGTTATAAGCTATATGACCGGGAATGATGTAGCCTACTAATACTGCTAATCCATGAAAGATCATTACCCACTCAAATGTTTGAACAAATAAACCTGCCAAAGCTAAAGCCCACACAAAGTACGAGGCTATTATGGAAGGTTTGAAGTTGAATAAGGCTCCATATATCAACACCCAAAAACCATATAAAGCCGTTAACAAAGCAAACCCCGATATGGGGCCAATACTTACATTTATTGCTACAATAATAACCAGCAGGGTAATGGTAAAACCAATGTTGAGTTTGTTAAAAACTTCTTTGGTATACGTGGTAACACGGCTTATCTTTTTTTGGTTCTTCCTAATGGTCGATAATACAAGCATCACAATGGTTGCAATCCCAAATGTGTTCCAAAAAAAATAGGTTTTTACCAGGTTTAGGTGAATGTTTATGACCGTTAAAGCTGAAGCGAGAAACAACATCCAACCCCAAACAATCCAACCCATACCATTGTCTTTTTGTTCTTGTTTGGCAGAACGGATCATCTCCTGTATGATCTGCAAACTTTCCTCTCCTGATAAATTGTCTTTGCTATTGTTCATGGTGTTAGGGATTGAATTTTTGCGGATGAAAATAGGTTCAACCCGCTAAGTAATCAGCTTTTGTTTTGTCAATTTTCTGCATAAAACTTACAATGAATTTTGATTAAAATGCCTGTGTCGTAACCGCAGCAAATGGCCGGGAATAATGTAACTGACCAAAATGGCAAAAGCAGTTAATAATATTTGCAGATCGTAAGGAATATAGGCAGCAAAAGCAGCCAGCACAAAACATGATGATCCCCCTAAAACCATAGGTTTAAATTGTAACAAGGCGCCCGACACCGAAGTACCCAGCCCATAAAACAAAATGTAAAAAGGAAAAGAATTCTGCCAGCCAATCCGCGAAAAAATAAAAGCCAGCACTAAAAACGAAAAACCAATAGCCATCCATAGATAGCTATTGGCCTGGCTGATATAGGTTTTTACTTTTTCAGTTTTGTGGTCACTCACCAAAAAAAATACATGAATTAAAAGGGCAACAGGTGTAATAAACCATGCATAATAGTGGTGCTTGTAATGCACAACATTCAATAGTACATACTGAATAATGCACCCAATCATGGTTGCCCATCCCCACAATAAAAAATAATGACTACTGTCTTTAATGGATGCTTTGGTTGTTTCAATCATCGTTCTGATGAGCGCCAAACTTTCTTCAGGATCAAAGTCTTTATCTTCTGTTTTCATGTTAGTTGGTTGAAAAAGGCGGGGTCATTTATTTGACCCCGACTTTATATTTATTTACACTGCTCCAGCATATCAACCGCATTTTTTTTACCCCAGTTTGGGTAAAGGGTGTTTACCGGTTTGTAAGTATCGAACAAGGCTACCGATTTTTCAAACAAAGGTTTTGCCTTGTCTTTACCACCACCAAACTGCACAGGCATTCCAATGATACCCTGGCCTTCCAGGTAATATATTCGTGGATTATTTACATCCAGCTTTTTTGCCATAGCAAGGTCTTGTGCACCTTTGCCACCGTAGGTTTGCCAGCGTGTTTGCGGGTCTACAATCATGTGTATGGTTGAGGTCATATTTTTTGCGATATATATCTCAGCATTGTTTGCGTCCAATGCTTCGGCTTTTGCCAAAAGGTTTTCTGCCTGCGTGGCAATATCATCCTTTTCTTCGTTTGGAGCAGAAAAGCCTCTCCATATATTGGCTATGGCTGCATAATAAAAAGGTAACCACTGTGTTTTTTCAGCATTCGCAATCCTTTCAAAAGATGCTGCAGCATTTTGCAGATCTGCCGGCGATTTTGCGGCATCTAAAGCTGCAATATTCGTTTCCATAGCCTGTTTAAATTTATCGCTCTGGGCATTTATGCTACCAGCCAATAAAACCATCATCATACAAACCATTACTTTTTTCATTGTTACTTTTTTTGATTAGTGATTATTTATTGTAAGTTAAAATTCTCTATACCATTTATTGTATACGTAAAATATTTTCATTCCGGTCTCTTTTAAACTCCCCCTTCGGGGGATTTAGGGGGCATTGTTTCCTAAAGATTATTATTAATGGCATCCTGGCTTCTATCCACCCCCCAGCTTAAAAAGCAACCAATAAAAAAGAACTGTTTTGCCGGTGGCGTAATAGCTTCTTTACGTAAACCATTGTAAGAGTAATTGTAGCCAAACACCTGGTTGGCATTTAATACATTGGTTACACTGGCAACCAGCACAATAAAAGTTTTAGAGTTCTTTTTACCCAGGTTAGGCAGGTAGTTCATGCTAAAACCCAGGTTATGAAAATCCTTGGTTTCGCCCCTGTCGGCTATGTCGTATTTTAAGTTATTGTTGTTAAACCTAAAATTATAAAAAGGCCTGCCGGTTGCATAGGTATACGTAAAGTTGAAACCAGTTTTGATAGAGGTGTAAAACTTTTTTGTTACAACATTTAATGTGTGTGGCGTTGCAAAAGTTGGTTGAAGCGAGGTAGGATAATTAAGGAAATCACGCTTGGTATCGAGGTACGAATAACTGATCCAGTAATCCAACCCTTTGATCGATTTCTTATCCCTCCAAAAAAATTCAATGCCTTGTGCGTAACCTTTACCATTGTTGTTAATTGCCGGGTATGTTTTAACAAGGTCATAGTATTTTTTGTAAAACGCTTCTACCCTAAAAGTTTGATCGTTGTTGGTTTTTAAATAATTTATCAGGTAATGAGCTGCCTTTGTATAACCCAATTGGTTGGCTCCAAATAGCTGGTTGTTCTCAGGTTTTTGATAAAAGGTGCCATAGGCAGCACTCATTTGGGCATTCTTACCTGTCTTGTAGGCCAGCGACAATCGTGGTGCAATATTTCCTTTATTTATGATGGAAGAATGCTCGTAGCGAACGCCCAACTTAGCTGCAAGCCCGTTGGTGATGTACACATCCGTTTCACTAAAAACTGATTTAAAATTATCTGTCAGTATAGAAGTATTGTTGTTGAAAGTGGTTTTTTGATAACCATACCAATACTCGCTACCAACACGAACGGTGCTGATACCGAACAATCTTTTTTCGAACACCGCCCTTACCTGCGACAGATCGTTGCGGCTCTGCAACACAAAATTCTTATCGTCGATAGTACTATTGCCTGTAGCCGTTTTTACATTGCTTTGGTTAAGTATGTGCTGGTTAATGTCATCTTTGTTGGTACTGTAGCTTAACCCAATATTCATCTTCCAACCTTTACCAATGGTTTCTCTCCAGCTGGCATTGTTGTACCAGTTGCTGTTGGTTAAA
This sequence comes from Chitinophagaceae bacterium, assembly GCA_026786345.1. Lineage (GTDB taxonomy): Bacteria > Bacteroidota > Bacteroidia > Chitinophagales > Chitinophagaceae > Segetibacter. The sequence continues at coordinate 3,522 of JAJAYD010000270.1, read as the reverse complement.
GCAAAGGCATCTTTAAAATTGGCGCTGTCAATATCGGGCCTTCTTAAACCCAGTTTGCCGCTGCCATAACTGGTGTAATATTTTACCATGCCTCCATTTTTTGTTTTTATTCTGAAGTTGGCATCGCCGTTATGAAATTCGGGGGTGGTAAAATAGTCGGGTTTTTGTTTTACTATCTTAAAGTATGCGGCCAGGTTAGTGTAGCCATAATTAATACCCAACGACGACCTTTTATCTTTTGATAAACTCTGGTAACCGGCACCAAGGAATAATGGTGATATAGAAGCACTTGCCTGCGATTGCTCAGGCAGGTCAATGCTCTCTAACAGTAAAACGGACGATAATGCCTGCCCATACAAGGCTGAATAACCACCAGTGCTAAATACAGTTCCTTTAAAAAGAAACGGAGAAAATCGTCCCCTGCTGGCAATGTCGGGTGTGCTGCTGAAGAAAGGATTGTTTACTACGGTACCATCAATAATTTGTTTGGTTTCATAACCGGCACCACCTCTTACAAACAACCCCTCCTGCTCGCCTACCTGTTGTGCACCGGGCAACGTTTTTACAGCCGAAGTAATATCGGCGTTGGCACCACCTACTGTTACTACATCTATCATGTTTAGTACGGTAGCAGCTTTTTTCTTATCACCTGCTTCAAAGCTGCCGGCAGTTACCGATACAGCCCGCAGCTCGTCCAGTTTTTCTTTTAAGACGATGTTTATGATGATGGCTGCATTGGCAATGGTTATAGGTTGCTCCACCTCTTTAAAACCAATACTTGAAAAAATAATGACCTGTGCGCCTTTGTCGCTTGCTTTAAAAACATAAGCACCCGTTGAATCGGTGGTGGCACCGTCGTAACTGTTTTTTATAGAAATGCTGGCGCCGATAATAGCTTTGCCTCTATTGTCTTTAATGGTACCCGAAATTTTTACCTGGGCATTAAGGGCAGTTAGGATAACGAGTGAAGTGAGAAAGGTGATAAAATGTTTCATCAGTTTTAAATTGCAGAACAAACTTAAACTGGTTTACTTTATAAACCAAACTATTTTATAAATATTTTTATGGGCGGTTTATGGTTAGGTAAAGCGCTTGCTAAAAAAAGTTACTTAACTTAATTGGGCTATTAAAAAAAAGAGGACATTGGCAACCTTGCTGACCGTGGCGATGTATTGATGATCACCAATTGTCCCCCGAAGCGCCACAACAAATACATGCAACCCAAATAACCCAACGGCGGTTTTATAGGCATAAGTGAGCGCATGCAAAAAAACGTACTTAACTTAATTGGAATATTTACCAAAATGGGGGACAATGGCGACATTGGTAACAGTATAAACGTGCACCGTGGCGCCATTGTCCCCCGAAACCACCACAAAAAATGCATGCAACCCAAACAATCCAACAGCGGTTTTATACGCATAAATGAGCGCATGCTAAAAAATGTACTTAACTTAATTAGAATATTTACCAAAACGGGGGACAATGGCGACATTGGTGACAGTATAGACGGCCACCGTGTCTCCATTGTCCCTCGAAACCACCACAACAACAACATGCAACCCAACCCAAACAACCCCGGCGGCTTTATACCCCTACATGGTGGCTACCGCAATTTGATAAGCTACCAAAAGTCGGAGATTGTTTATGATGGCACCGTGTATTTTACCAAGCGCTTCTTTCAAAAATACGACCGCACCATAGATCAAATGGTGCAGGCGGCCCGGTCGGGCAAGCAAAACATAGCAGAAGCCAGCATGGCTTCCGCTACCTCAAAAGAAACAGAAATAAAATTAACCAATGTAGCCCGTGCCAGCCTCGAAGAACTCTTAATAGACTATGAAGATTTTTTAAGAACCCATAAATTAAAAAAGTGGGAGAAAGACAACCGGCTCTCCCTTCGCTTTAGCGAATTAAACAAAACACTCAATGGCAATTACCAAACATTTGTAAGAGCTATTGAAAACCCTGACCCCGAAATATGCGCCAACACCATGATTTGTTTAATTAGGGTAACCACTTACCTGTTGGCACAACTAATAAAAACATTGGAAAAAGAATTTATAAACGAAGGCGGTTTACGAGAAAGAATGACTAAAGCAAGGATAGAGCAACGGAATAAAAAGTAAAGGGGCAAGCTACCTGGTAGCAATGCAAAAAACTTTTGATACTTGTTTTGAAACTTTCGCAAATACAGTAGTTTGGGTGGAAAGACGCAATTAGGTAGATTTAGGTTTCGTAAATATAAGAGTTGGCGGTAATTATAAAACATCCTTAGCAGTGAGTGACCTACAATTAAAAAACTGTTTCTTTAAGCTACCCATCTACAGGAAAATCAAAATAACTGAGGAGAATTGGAATAGCTTTTTAGCTATTTTGAATTTAGGGCGAGCTGATAAAGAGTCGCTTATTGAAGGGTACAATCCATTTCGGCGTACAAATTCAAAATTTGGCGGTTGGAGTAACATTCATGAAAGTTTGGAATACTTCACACAATACGACGGCACCGACAGAATAGCGATAAAGTGCAGACGATATGGAGATGTCCTTGATTTCTTCATTCATTATGACCCTGAGCAGCATGTATTTTTTAAAGTTGGTCAATATCCATCAGTTGCAGACTTCCACATTTATGAATTGAGACGATATAGTAAAGTTTTGTCAGCCGAAAAGCTAAAAGAATTCTCAAAAGGAATTGGGCTTTCAGCAACTGGGGTTGGAATTGGAGCATTCGTTTATTTAAGGAGAATATTTGAAAGTCTCATTTGGACTAAATTTGAAGAGCATAAACAAGATTTAAATATCAATGTTTCGGAGTTTGCAGTTTTTAGAATGGATGATAAAATTCAAACCTTGAAAAATTTCCTTCCCACTTTTTAGTTGAAAATAAGTCCTTGTATTCAATTCTTAGTTTAGGCATTCATGAATTGGAAGAAGATGATTGTGTATTATATTTTGACACTGTAAGAATGGGGATTGAGATTATATTAGACGAGCTTCTTGAATATCTTAAAAGAAAGGAAAAAATGAAAATGGCGCAACAAAATATTACTGATTTAAATAGCCGTTTAAAAAAATAACTACCGCCTTGAGTTTTTGCAATATGTACTCGGAGGGAACGCGGCTCAAGAGCAGTCTTCAATAAAGCTTTATAATTTTAACTAGGGTGACGGTCATTCTATTGCCGTCAAATCGCAGACACTTTTACGTTAGCATCAATTGAAACACCTTAATAACCGACTAACAGCTTATGACAACTACAACTATAACGGGACAAATTAGACAAATTGCCTTCGAACTTTTGGCGGACAAACTGGAGGGATAAGATATTCAGAATTAGGAAGGAAAATTTTAATGGTCAACCACTATAATGATTGGAGCAGAAGTGGTATGCTCATTTATCGTATCGAAGACTCTTGCGAATACCGTATAAGTACCTTTCTTCAAATCGGGTACCCTAACGGAAAATGGCGCAACACTATCTATACCAACTAGCAAAGAATTAATATAGAATTCCACCTT
>JAJAYD010000269.1 GCA_026786345.1 Chitinophagaceae bacterium | reverse complement strand
GATCTTAGCAAATTGTTAGCAAACGATTTTTCAATCAATGATAAAAATGTCGTTCTCAGGCTGCCTTATCCTAAAATCATTAGCCTGAATATTCCTCCTGAAAATTTAAAAGTTGAGTACCAACAGGTGGGAGGATTTCGTGATCCTTTTAAAACGCAGGAAAGGGATGCACTGGCTGCACAAGCCGAAACACAAATACGAAACAGCGTAAAGGAATTGGGTATACTGGACCAGGCTAAGGCCAATACTTCTTTATTTGTGAGCAATTTTTTAAAGCAATTGGGTTACGAAGATATTTCGATCACTTATGCCAATCCTTCACCCCAAAATACAATGCCATGAGGAAAGTTGGATGGGGGAGCTTATTACAATGGCTGTTAGTGTTTATTGTAATGATATGGTTGCTAAATAAATTGAGTAAGATACCCTCGATGCGCTCCTTGTTTACCGCAGAAAAAGTAGTGATCGATCAAACACCCATTCTTATAAAAAATATTAAAAGCATTGCCCGGTTGGTTACGGTAACTGCCTATGATGAAGTGGTGGTTGACTCTCTGGTATACAATAGAACGGCTGCTTTTATTGATATGTTTAGAACGGTTAGCCCAATGGCCATGTTACCATCTTTGCAAAAGCAGTTGGTTATAATTGGCAAGGGTAAAGTGCTGGCCGGAACCAACCTCCAAAAGTTGACTGATAAAAGTATTTCAACCCACAACGACACGGCCTGGATACAACTACCCCGTGCAGAAATTCTGGAAGCGATTATAAATCCATCAGACTTTGAAACGTTTGAAGAAAGAGGACAATGGAGCGATAATGAGGTTATAGCTGTTAAGGTAAAAGCACGTAACAAAATGATAGCAAGGGCTATGGAAAGAGGTATACTGGATAAGGCAAATAAGAAAGCTACAGCCGTTATTGAAAATTTTTTACAAGCAGCAGGATTTAAGGTGGTGTATCTAAAAAACTAAATCCTGGCGGTGTGCGAAGTATTCATGCGTTCACTATTAGTTAACTCCTGCATTGATGAGTAACTACCTATAAATGGCGACCTCGTTGGTTCCGTCGCTGCTTTTAACACCACGGTACATACCTGCGCTGTTAAAAACCATCGAGGCATTACCCTGTGCATCTACGGCTATCAGTCCACCTTCGCCTTCCATATTCTTTAACCGGTGGTTAACCACCTGGTCGCAGGCTTTATCCAATGGCTCGCCTTTGTATTCCATCAAAGCACTTACATCATAAGCAACCACGGCGCGGATAAAAACCTCGCCATGACCGGTACAACTAATAGCGCAGGTTTTATTGTTTGCATAAGTACCTGCGCCAATTAATGGGCTGTCGCCAATGCGGCCATACTTTTTGTTGGTCATACCACCGGTGCTGGTACCTGCTGCAATATTTCCATTGACATCGCATGCTGCAGCACCCACGGTTCCAAATTTTTTATCCTTCATCAACTCGTCTATGTCTGAGTATGTATGGTCAAGTGAGTAGTTGTCTGAATCTCTTATTGCTTTCCATTGTTCGTACCTGAACTGGGAGAAAAAGTATTCATCCGGCTCCAGTTTAACCCCCTGTTTAATGGCAAAGTCGTTGGCACCCTTTCCGCTTAAAAAAACATGGTTGCTATTGCGCATTACTTCGGTAGCCAGTTCTATAGGATTGCGAACATTTCTAACGCCTGCCACTGCACCTGCCGACAGGTCGCTGCCATCCATAATAGCAGCATCCATTTCCTGCACACCCTTTTTGGTAAATACCGATCCCCTGCCGGCGTTAAATAACAAGTTATCTTCTAAAATAACAATGGCTGCTTTAACGGCGTTCACTGCCGAGCCACCTTCTTCCAACACGGCATAACCGGCATCGAGCGCTCCCTGCAAACCCTTTAAATATTCCGCTTCCAGCTCGGGGGTCATATCATCTTTTAAAATGGTACCTGCACCTCCATGTATAACAATAGTGTGTTTTTGCATAATAGTTATTAGTAAGATAAGAGTGCTGAAATTAGGTAAATAACCATCGTACAAATTTGAAGATTAATGCTAAAGCATTGAACATTATTTAATGCACCTGAACAAAGCTTCGAGAGTATTTAAACCAAAAAAATTTAGCATCCTTTATATATGTAAAGGCCACCCGGCAATTTTAATTGTAAGCAGTTACCCTTTGCCTACCTCAACACAAGCAATTGCATTCATAAAAAATGTTAGGGTTGAAGTTGACTGCAAAAAAAATCAGGGCAGCAGTAACAAACATTCGGCCCGCAGCTTTTGAGCATTGATGGCAGCGGTACCTACTTCTTCGCAAACAAGGCCACCGGCTATATTGGCAATGCCTGCCGCAAGCTGAATATTTTTTGTTTCGGCATATACCAAAGAGGCAACGGCTATAACGGTATCGCCTGCACCACTTACATCTGCTATGTTTCGTATGTGCGATTCTACCAGTTCTGCATGGTTTGCTTCCTGGTAAAACATCCCCTTCTCCGATAGGGTTATTAAGGATATTTTGTTGGCAAGCCGCTCAAACAACGATTGATGAATAGATTGCAGGAAAGCAAGGTCAATTTTTTCAGCAGCCATATTCAACCCCTCATACACCTCTTTAAGATTGGGCTTAAAAATGGTTACGCCTTTGTAAGCAAAAAAGTTTTTCTTCTTGGGATCGACAGATGTAATGATGTCATTTTTTTCGCAAATACTGAGCAACCGGTCAATTACCTGCTGCGATAAAACTCCTTTGTTATAATCTTCAAAAATTACCACATCGGGCTTTTCGGTTATAACATAATGCTCAAAATATTCTAATAATTCTTTGGACTCATGGTCTGAAATATCACTGGTAATTTCGGAGTCGAGCCGCATCATCTGCTGGTTTCGACTCATCACCCTTGTTTTGTTGGTGGTAATTCTTTTACTGCTCCGTACAAGGTAACCAGTATTGATCTGGTTCTCATTCAAGAGATCAATCAATATATCCGCATCCCTGTCATCACCAATAATACTAAACAACGTTGTTTTTGCCTGCAAGCCAACCAGGTTCAGGGCTACGTTTCCGGCACCACCTATACGATACTCCTTTTCTTTTAGAGCCACCACAGGTACAGGCGCTTCAGGCGATATGCGATCAACCCTGCCCCACCAATAGGTGTCGAGCATTACATCGCCTACTACGGCCACTTTCATATCAGCCATCCTGTTAAATAAATTGTCTATAGCTGCTTGTTGCATTTCTATTCAATTTCGTGCACGGTGCTCTTTTTATTACTGGCAACCGCAATGTAGTATAGAGGAATACCCAGCAGGGTAATGATGGCGCCGGGCCAGGTAAACTTTGGTTTGTAAATAATAAGAAGTGTACAAAATGCTAAACCCATTAATATATAAAGCAGCGGTAACAAAGGATAGCCAATTGCCTTGTAGGGCCTGTTAGCACCCGGCTTTTTTATACGAAGAATAAATATGCCTGCAATGGTAAGCATATAAAACACCACCACTACAAACGATATCATATCCAACAGGTCGCCATACTTACCGCTCAGGCTCCAGGCACATGCAAAAACACATTGTATCCAAAGAGCATAAGCCGGAACTGCATGTCTGTTTAATTTACCCACCGATTTAAAGAACAGCCCATCTTTAGCCATGGTGTAGTAAACTCTTGCACCCGCCAGTATCAAACCATTGTTACAGCCAAAAGTAGAAACCATAATCATGAGCGCTATAACGATGGTACCAACATTGCCAAAAATTTGAATAGATGCCGCTACTGCAACACGGTCTTTTGCCGCATGAGCAATATCGTTTAAGGGCAATACAGCCAGGTACATAAAGTTTGCTGCCACATAAATAAGCGTAACAATAAAGGTTCCTAAAAACAAGCTTAAGCCAATGTTGCGTTGCGGGTTTTTAATTTCTCCGGCTATAAAGGTTACGTTGTTCCAGGCATCGCTGCTAAAAATAGAACCCACCATAGCCGCTGCAATGGCGCCATAGGCTGCTGCAAGGGTGTAGCTTCCAAAAGTACCATCAGGCTTTAGGCTTTGCAGGTTCCAGGCGTTGCTCCAGTTGGCTTGCCAAACATCGCCTTTGGCCAAAATAAGTCCAAAAATAATAAGGCCAAAAAGGCTTACCAACTTGGTAAGTGTAAAGGTGGTTTGTATGGCTTTTCCGCCTTTAACGCCCCGTGTGTTTATGTAGGTAAGCAACACTATAATTACAATGGAAAGCAACTGGGCATTAGAAATTTTGAGAAAGCCGAGGTTCAACGCTACAATATCTTCGCTAAACCGGGGAATGAGGTAAGCCGTAAATTTTGCAAAGGCCACACCTACTGCTGCAATAGTAGCTGTTTGAATAACCGAGAAAAAACTCCATCCATATAAAAAGCCTATCAGTGGATTATAGGCTTCTTTTAAATACACATACTGACCACCAGCTTTTGGGTACATGGCACTCAGTTCGCCATAGCTCAAGGCAGCAGTAAGAGTCATAAAACCGGTAATGAGCCAAACAACAATCAGCCAGCCGGCACTGCCCACATTGCGTGTAATATCGGCACTAACAATAAAAATACCCGAGCCTATCATGCTACCGGCCACAATCATGGTAGCATCTAATAATCCTAATGTTGGTTTAAACGCAGCCGTTGGTTGACTATCCATTGTATAAATTTAAAAATCCCGCTGCACCAAAGGCACAGCGGGATGAAGATAAGCAAATGATTGAAAGGCTAAATAGGGAAAACCTGGTGATGGGAATACCCTTATTCTTTCTTTTTATAAGCTGCGTTCAGGCCTTGTAAAACAGGACCTGTTATATCGAACCTAACATCTTTATAGTAAATAGTACCTGGCTGGTGAGCCAATATATAAGAATAGCCCAGGTCTTTATTAAACTCTTTCAAATATTCTTCAATTTTTTTGTTTACATCCTGCATTTTTTTAAAGCTGGCATCCTGTAGTTCAGCGCCCATTGCCTGCTCTTTATTTTGAATAACCTTTTGCTCCTGCATTAAATCCTGCTGCATAGCACCTTGCTTTTCCTGCGACATGCTCTGCGCCTCCTGTTGAAATTTATTTACTTTATCTAAATAGCTTTTCTTCATTGCATTTAACTGGCTGGTCAGTTGTTGCTCTTTTCCCTTCAATTCATTACGCACATCTTTCAGGTATTCATATTTGTTCTCTATAGAGTCCATTTCAAAATAGGCAATGGTAAACGATCCAGGTTTTGTAACTATTGAACTATTAGTGGTTACTGCCGTAGATTTTGCAGCCGAAGATGAAAAGTGGAGGTAAAACAACACACCGACAAGTATTAATAACACAATGTTGAAGCCAATTAATAAATTTTTATTCATGTAAGTTTTTTAGTGCGGCAAATTAAATGGAAAGGAGAGAATAAAAATGTTAATCTACTTTTTTGGAAGTCAATTAAAAACATGTTTAATACCGGCTCAAATCTTCCACTTTTACCCGTGAAGGCGCATCTTTTCCATTAACAATTGAAGTGGCGCTTTTGGCTATGGCCTTAATAATCTCAGTCATATTCTCCATGTCGAGTGTGCCAATTTCGTCGCTGACTTTGTGGTAGTTTGGTTCTACATCCATTTTTGAAGTGGAGATGGTATGCGCCGGTACACCCAAACCGGCCAGTGTTGCATTGTCTGAACGATAAAACAATTGCTCGTCAGGATAAGGATCAGGGTAAAATTTGAACTTGGTGCCTTCAAGGTTTTTTTCGAGTATGGAACCCATGTTTGTCTTTTCGTACCCGGTTATGTAAGCTGAAGCTTTATTCCATTTGCTTTCCGTTCCAATCATTTCAATATTAAACATGGCCACCACATCTGCCGGGTTCAATTGTTTTGAAAAATATTGTGAGCCAAAACCTCCAATCTCCTCAGCAGTAAAGGCAGCAAAAATCAGTGTCCGTTCGTTGCCCCCAAGGGCTTTGTAATATTTTGCCAGCGTTATCACTGCTGTTGTTCCGGAAGCATCATCGTTTGCGCCGTTATAAATCGAGTCGCCATTTACCGCCTTACCAATTCCCAAATGATCGTAATGGGCTGAGAAAACAACATATTCATTCTTTTTACTTTTACCCGGCAATACACCTACTACGTTCGCCATTTGCATCTCTTCCAACTCTTGCGAAGCAGATAATTTAAACGAAGTAACAAGCTGCGAAGAAAGTATAAACACCACGTTGGTTTCAGACTTGAACAAAGCCCGTTTAAACCGGGATAGCACGGCGAAAGCTCTTGTAAAACTCGTGTCGGCTATTACAACAATATTTTCCTTGCCTCCAATAAATTTTTGAGCCTCCTGTAATAAATTGTCACCTTGTTTAACGGTAACCTTTTTATACCCCGATTGGCTGTTAATGTCTAATCGCTTTTGAGCAGTAAAGACCACCACATTCTTTGGATCAATGGCCTGGTCATTTATGTCTCCCGTTACCTTACTCTGCAAAGATTTTAGCATCGTAAAATTTTGCTTGCATCCACTTACTCCTGCCATTTCTGTAAGGCCGGCCTTTTTAAATTCGGATGCAATAAAGTCGGCAGCCTTTGCAATGCCCGGCGTACCGGTTCTTCTGCCTTCCATGTTGTTATCAGACAAAATAGCTTCAATGCGCTCCACCTCCTTTTGGTTGATCACATTTTTACCTTTCTGGCAAAAACCAATAGTACTGGCTGAAATCAAGAGGAATGTCAAATAAATTCTGATCATAATATGCATGTAATGAAACATGTAAAGTGCTAAAGTAAGCAATGAATTGTTTGGAAAAAGATGTATACGTTTGATGCAGCAATGACAAATTATAAACTCATCATTTCTTTGAACTTAACAGTTTGCCTGCGGCTGACTTCAATTTTTTCGCCGCCTTTTAATTCCAGCAGAAGGCCGCCATTAAAGTAGGGTTCAATTTTTTCGATCCAGCGCATATTGATAATGTGCTTGCGGTTTGCCCTGAAAAATACTTTATCGTCCAGCCTTTCTTCAAGCGCATTTAATGATTTTAAAATAAGTGGTTTATTACCTGCGAAAAATACCTTGGCATAATTGCCTACGCTTTCAAACAAACGTATTTCATTCAATTTTACAAACCAGCAACGCTCCCCATCTTTTACAAAAACCTGGTCGTTTTCGGTAAGCAGGCCATTGGCCTTGATAAGATTGTTATTGCTGCCCGAAGTTTCTCTTGCTTCGTCAATATGTAATTTCTGCACAGCGTCCGCCAATCTCTTTGGCTCAATTGGCTTCAGTAAATAATCCAGGGCGTTTACTTCAAAAGCCTTTAAGGCATACTCGTCATAAGCGGTGGTAAATATTACTTTAGGTGCCCTGTCCAGTTCCTCCAACAAATCAAACCCGGTTTTTCCGGGCATTTGAATGTCTAAAAATATCAGGTCGGGATGGTGCTGCTCAATTTTTTCAATGCCTTCATCTACATTGGCTGCTTCATCAATCACCTCTATTTCGTTAAACTCCTGCAGCAGTTTTCTCAGTTCATTTCTTGCCAATCTTTCGTCATCTATAATAATGGTTCTAACAGACATTTTGATAAGTTTATAAGGTATTAAATAAGGGTAGCTGGCATGGTTACCGTTGCTTCGACCATGTTTTCATTATTGTTTTTTATTTCGAAATGTGCCTTTTCTCCATACAATAACATTAATCGGTTTTGGGTGCTGTATAATCCAAATCCATCGGGGTTAAAATTACCATTCAAATGGCCTGTATTCTGTACAGACAATTGGTGGTTATCCTGCACAAAATCCGAACTAATTTTTATCAATCCCCCAAGTATGTGTTTGCTTATACCATGCTTAATGGCATTTTCTACCAGGGTTTGCAACATCATGGGCGGCACAGGTTGGTCCAGGGTATCTTCATCAATATCAAACTCCACCTGTAGCCGGTCTTCAAACCTTATGTATTCCAAAGCCAGGTAATCTTTAACAATGTCCAATTCGCGTCTTAGCGGCGCTGTTTCCAATTTTTCGGCCTGCATGCTGCTTCTCAATATATTGCTGAGCTCCGTAATTGCCCGGCGTGCCCTTTCCGGATTCTCATCAACCAAAGCCCTTATACTGTTTAAGGCATTAAAAATAAAATGTGGGTTGATATGAGATTTTATAGTCTTCAGCTCCAGTTCTTTTACCAGGCTTTGTAACCTGATCTTGTCCAATTGCTCCTGCCTGCTCTTAATTACATAGTGGTAGGTAAAATAAATTAAATTCCATATTAATAAAAACAGGAAGCTTCCAAAAGAGGCTCTCATGGTTTTATTAATGGTACTGTATTGCTTAAGCTGCTCCGAAGTGAAGTTTAATTGATCTTCAACAAAAATGCTGGTAAAAGCAAATAAGAAAGAGAAAGCAATGGTGGTAAGGAAAATGTAGATGATCTGGCTATCGATTCTAAGTTTAAGAAAGCCCATTCTTTGAATGAAGTAGCGCATGAGGTGCGTAATTGCTATACCAATGATGGCATCTAAAAACAATACTTCAAAGAAAAACGGTTGCTCTTTGGTACGTAGTGTTAGGTAAAAAAACGTATAAACTATAGTATAAGTACTCCATCCACCAATCTGGCAAATCCAATATTTTGACATCTTTGCTTTCATATCGCCATAAAATTAGATAACTCAATCACAATCGCCTATCACAAATTTGATTAAAGGCTAATTTGGGGTGGTATATGGTGCAATTGGATAGTAGTTTCAAAAATAACCGCAAAACCATAAACACAATTCAGTAAAAAAGCGTTGTTGTTACTGACAGCTTTACATGGCTTGGTTTTATCATGTAATTTTACATTTAATCAATATAACATCCTAAGAATGGAAATTACGCCGGGCCCGCTTTTAAAAGGAATTGATTACCCTTCGGATCTAAAAAAACTTAGTTGGGAACAGTTGCACCAGGTTTGCGAGGAGTTAAGGCAATACATTATTGATACAGTGAGTGTACATGGAGGTCATTTTGCAGCCAGCCTGGGCGTAGTTGAGTTAACAGTTGCACTTCATTATATATACAATACTCCTTACGACCAATTGGTTTGGGACGTAGGTCACCAGGCTTATGGTCATAAAATACTTACTGGCCGCAGAGACGAGTTTCATACAAACCGTAAGTACAATGGGTTAAGTGGTTTTCCTAAAAGAAGCGAAAGTGAATACGACACTTTTGGTGTGGGCCACTCCTCTACATCAATTTCAGCAGCATTAGGTATGGCGATGGCTGCAAAGTACAAAGGCGAAACGGACCGTAAATCTGTAGCAATTATTGGCGATGGTGCCATGACAGCAGGAATGGCTTTTGAAGCAATGAACCATGCCGGAGTTGCTGACAGTGATGTGCTTATTGTTTTAAACGACAATTGCATGAGCATTGACCCCAACGTTGGGGCATTAAAAGAATACCTGACAGACATTACGCTTTCGCCTACTTACAATAAGTTGAAAGATGATGTTTGGAAACTGCTGGGTAAACTTCCGGTAGGCAAAGGTTTTAGCCGCCAGATGGCGCACAAATTAACCGAAGGTTTAAAAGGAATGGTTAGCAGCAGCTCTAACCTTTTCGAGTCGCTGAAACTGCGTTATTTTGGCCCGATTGATGGCCACAATATAACCAAGTTGATCGACACCTTAAAGGACCTAAGAGAGATACCCGGACCCAAAATACTACATATTGTTACCATTAAAGGTAAAGGGTATTCACTGGCAGAAAAAGACCAAACAAAGTGGCATGCACCGGGTTTGTTTGATAAAATAACCGGCGAAATTGTAAAGAAGAAATACGACCTGCCTCAACCACCCAAATACCAGGATGTTTTTGGCCATACCATATTAGAACTGGCTGAAGCAAATAATAAAATAATGGGCGTTACCCCTGCAATGCCCAGCGGCTGTTCACTTAAAATTATGATGGATAAAATGCCGCATCGTTCTTTTGATGTGGGTATATGCGAGCAGCACGCAGTTACATTAAGTGCAGGGTTGGCTACGCAGGGCTTGAGGGTTTTTTGCAACATTTACTCCTCGTTTATGCAAAGGGCTTTTGACCAGGTAGTACACGATGTGGCCATTCAAAAACTGCCGGTAATTTTGTGCCTTGACAGGGCAGGCTTGGTGGGAGAAGATGGGCCTACCCATCACGGGGCTTACGACATTGCTTATTTCAGGTGCATTCCTTATATGGTTATCAGCTCGCCAATGAACGAGTCTGAATTAAGGAACCTGATGTATACTGCCCAACTGGAGAGCAATACGCTTCCATTTGTCATCCGCTACCCAAGAGGAGAAGGTGTTATGGTGGACTGGAAAACTCCAATGAAAGAAATTGAGATTGGTACAGGCAGAAAATTAAAAGATGGAGATGATGTAGCAATATTATCGTTGGGTCATCCGGGTAATTTTGCTACAGCGGCTATACGCGAATTAAAAACACAAGGCCTAAATCCGGCTCATTACGACATGCGTTTTGTTAAGCCGATAGATGAAAACATGCTGCACGAAGTGTTTGGCAAATTCTCAAAAATAATTACTGTGGAAGATGGAACCATAGTTGGCGGATTTGGAAGTGCGGTGCTGGAGTTCATGTCGGCAAATGGCTATTCGGCTGAGATTAAAATGTTAGGCATACCAGACAGGTTGGTTGAACATGGTACCCCCAAAGAATTATACAGAGAATGCGGCTACGATGCACAGGGTATTGCCGAAACCGTCAGAGCTTTAATGAAGGATAAGATTACAGTAAATACGATGATTGCGGGTTAAATGTAAGCGCACTAAAAAATTTGATTATAGCAAAAGCCACCCAGATAACGGGTGGCTTTTGTATTAGGCAGCGTATAAAGAAAGTTAGGTGTTTTAAAAAATTGGTAAAGGCCAAAAACTGATTAAACGGCCAACTGAGGAGATACTTCATTTCCTTCTTCATCTTCCTGGCGGTCGTCGTTCCACTCTACAATAAAGTTGTTGCGACCTTCACCAATCATTATGTTCATGTAGTGCATTTGAATGAGCTCAAGCAAAGATAAAAACAGGAAAATTGCATGTATCCGGTCGCTGCACACTTCAAATATTTTTTCGAACGAAACTGTTTTTTCTTTCTTCGTAGTATCTAAAACATACTCCCTGCTTTGCTCCATGGTATAATTGTACTGCACCACTGTATGCACCGGTCTGTTTTGCCGGTCGTGCACTTTCTGCATCACTTTTTCAAAAGCCTTCATCAGCTTAAACAAAGAAATGTTTTGTATTTCTGTGCCCTCCCCTGCTTCTTCGCCTATCAGGCTAAGATCTTTGTTTAAATTGCCTCTTTTTACCATTAGCATACGCATGGCTTCCATTTCGGCCATTTCAACAGCAGCTTCCTTAAACTTTTTATACTCTAATATTTTATCCACCAGCTCCTGACGGGGATCAATTTCGTTACCCGAAGCATCCAGGTCTTTCCGTGGTAAAAGCATCTTGGCTTTTATACGCATTAACGTGCTTATAAATAAAATAAACTCGCTGCTCAATTCAATGTTTATACTGTCCTGCGAATGAATGAAGTCGAGAAAGTCGGTGGTTATTTTGTTGATCGGGATGTTATAAATATCCAGTTCATCCCTTTCAATAAAGAACAATAAAAGGTCGAACGGACCCTCAAACTGCGGTAATTTTATCTGGTACGTTTCTGTGTTCACCCTGTGGAATTTATAAACTGGTAAAGAAAAATCCCGCCAGGATTAACCTTGACGGGACGCAGCAAATGTACTTTAATAAATAAAAATTAGCCGGTTACGCCACTGTAAGATTTGCACACGCTTTACACTACCGGGGTTGGTGCAGGCCGGTTAACCCTTAACCTATTCAGCGCCTTTACTATCATAAATATAACCAGGGCAATAATAAAAAAATTGATGCAGACGGTTAGAAAATTGCCCCAGGCCAGCACATTACCTTTTTCTCTTGCAGCCGCAAGCGACAAGGTAGGATCAGCCAACCTTGCCGCGGTAACCTGGTCTGATAATGAGATGTAAGAATTTACAAATCCCTTTGGACCAACTATCAAACCCGCTACAGGCATAATAATATCACTGACAAGCGAATCGATTATTTTAGCAAAGGCAACTCCGATAATAACACCTACCGCCAGGTCCATTACATTTCCTTTTAATGCAAACTCTTTAAATTCTGAAGAAAAGCTCATAAGATTTAGTTTTGGTTAAATAATGATACCCAAAAAGAATAAGCTCTGCTAACTTTTTACAGGGTATTGCAGATTAAATTCCTTTAAAGTTTTTAAAATTTCGTTAGCTACCAGGTATTCTTTATACCAGTTTTGATCGGAGGGAACAATTACCCAGGGTATTGCATTGCAATGGTGCAAACAATCTTCGTAGGCTTTCATATACTCCGGCCACAGTTCCGCTTCTTTCAGATCGTTTGCATTGTACTTCCACATTTTTTTTGGGTTCTGTGTTCGCTCCAACAGGCGTTGCTGCTGTTCTTCTTTTGATATGTGCAGGTAGAATTTAAGTATGGTAGTATTGTTATGCTTTTGAAGCAATTCTTCAAAATCGTTGATAGCTTTCATGCGCTGTCCGGCAGTTTTATCATCAATCCATTTGTGTACCCTTGTTATTAGCACATCCTCGTAATGCGACCGGTTAAATATTTTAATCATTCCCTTTACCGGTGCATTGGCGTGGATGCGCCACAAAAAATCATGCGCTAATTCTTTTTGATCGGGGGCTTTAAAAGAGGTGACAGAAATGCCTTGCGGATTTATAAAAGTAAAAACATTATTGATCAAACCATCCTTACCGCTTGCATCCATGCCCTGTAAAACTACCAGTAAACTATGGCTGCCATCTGCATACAAAATGTTTTGCAGCTCGTCCAGTTCTTTTAAAATAATAACAAGTTTTTCTTTTGTTTTTTCTTTATCAACATCATGGGGTGCCCGGGTTGAAACAGAGGAAAGATCTATATTCATATGGAAGTTTTTATTGTAGAAGTTAGTAACATGGAAAAGATAAGCAGTATTAAATAAACTGCCTATAATCCACATAAAAAAAGCCCGCCAACCCATAGGGTAGGCGGGCTTTTTTTAGAAAGCTTCTTAAATCGACATGATTTCTTTTTCCTTTGCTTCCAGGTGTTTTTCTACATGCACAATATATTTATCAGTCACATCCTGAGCTTCTTTTTCTGCATCTTTTGCCTCGTCTTCGCTCAGGCCATCTTTCTGTAATTTTTTTATTTGTTCGATGGCATCTCTTCGAATATTTCTAACTGCAACTTTAGAGTGTTCGCACTCTCCGCTTGATTTCTTTACCAATTCTTTCCTCCTCTCTTCGGTTAATGGTGGTAAATATAACCGGATGTTAATGCCGTCGTTTTGCGGGTTCATACCAATGTTAGCAGCAATAATGGCTCTCTCAATAGGTTGAAGCATATTTTTTTCCCAGGGTTGAATGCTGATTGTACGGGCATCCATAATATTAATGTTGGCAACCTGGCTTATGGGTGAAGGGGATCCATAATAATCAACGGTAATACCATCTACCATTGCCGGGTTGGCTTTACCTGCTCTTATTTTGCCCAGTTCCGCCTCAAGAAATCCAATTGCCTTTTTCATAGATGCCTCTGCATCTTCTATAACTAACTCCAGTTCTTCGTTCATAACGTTTTTGTTTAAGCCCCGCAAATCTACGGATTAGGCTGATAGATTTTTATTGACGTTGCTGAATAAAAAAGGCCATCTCAGGGAGACAGCCATATATGTGCTTGATAATTTTGTTAATCTTCGTCAATCGCTACAGCGCCACGGTTGAAAAGAGAAATCAACTTTATGCGCCTGTTGGTCATTTCTACAACCTCATCTTCCAACTCACCTTTAACAACACGCATACGCACTTTTGAACGGGTAAAATGTAAGGCATAAACCCCGGCATAAAAACTTACGATAAGCAATAAAATTAAAAAGGTCGTTCCCAGTCCCTGTAGGGTAAAGGCCATTATGGAGAAAAGAGCTGTAATACCAACACAGGTTAGGGTAACACTTTTGTGCCCCATTCCCCTATCGAGTAATATATGATGCAAGTGATTCCTGTCGGGGCTGAATGGCGACCTTCCATGCAAAATTCTAATACCAAAAACCCTGAGCGTATCCATTAAAGGAAGGAGCAAAATACCAAAACCCACAGCCGGTGATGCATGAATTGGATAGTTTGTATAAAAAGGTCCGCTTTCTATAAACTTTATAACCAGTATGGCATTTACCAATCCTATTAAAAGAGAGCCGGTATCGCCCATAAATATTTTGGCCGGATGAAAATTATAGATAAGAAAAGCCATTAAACTACCGGCAAGGCCAAAACCTAAAACGGCATAAGGAATATTGCCGTTTAATAAAAAGAAACCTCCAAAAACCAGGGAGGTAAACATACCCACACTTCCGGCAAGTCCGTCAACCCCGTCAATTAAGTTGAAGGCATTTATAATAACTACAATAGCAAATGTTGTAAGAAAGAAGCTAAAGGTTATATCAATTTGAGTGAGGGTTAAAAAACCTTGCATGTTTGTAATAAGCAGGTGCGATTTAACCATTAAAATAGCTGCAACAGCCAACTGTGCTGCAAACTTTTTTGCAGGAGAAAGCATAACGATGTCGTCTTTAATGCCAACGAAAAAGATAATAAGAAAAGCAGCCATGTAAAACTGGAACTCATTAGCACCATGCCAAAAATCGATGGTAAGCATCAGGCTGAGTGAAAGACCTACAAACATGCCCAAACCCCCGAGTGAAGGAATAGGCTTCTTGTGAAATTTCCTGTCTCCATCTGGTTCATCATAAAGCTTTTTTGCAGTAGCAACCTTTATGATCACCGGTATTACGTAAAATGTTATCAGGAAAGCAATGATCCCTCCAATTATTATTTGTTGCATGCACTCTTTTTTAAGTTATAGATTTTCATAGCAGGGTTGGGGGGTATGCTTCGGCAAAATAACCAAAAATTAAGTGAAAATTGAAATTTGAATTGAATGTTCGAAAGTTCATCTTGTTTTATGACTACCGCAGGAAACGTTTGATGATCGCTTTATTGAATCCGAGCCAAATTTTAAGAATGGGAATGTATAGGAAAAAATTCCATAGTTTCTTCGGTCAGACGGCTGAAATGGACCTTTTAGTTAGAAAGAATGCAATTTTAAAATTTTTAGGAAACAATACGCTTTAACTTTTCAACGTAAATAATTGAAGGCTGGCTTTTCTGCTGGGTATCCAGGCGGCAATTAATGCAATGATAACAATGGTGGAAATAACAAGAATAAAATCAGCAGGCACCATTTTAACCGGATAATAATCGATGATGAAACTGCCACCCGCAAGCTTTACCAGCTTGAATTTTATTTGCAACAGGCAGATGGCTACTGCTAACAAAATACCCGAGCCCCCACCTATTCCTGCTAATACAAAACCTTCGCTTAAAAATATTTTTTGAATGTAGCTGTTGTCGGCACCCATAGCTTTTAAAACAGCAATGTCTTTTTGCTTTTCTAAAACCAACATGGTTAAAGCACCGATCATATTAAATGCCGCCACTACCAGTATGAGAGACAGAATGCCATAGATGACCCATTTTTCAATTTGCATTACTGAGTACAAACTTTGATTTTGCTGATACCTTGTTTCTATAGAATAATTAGAACCAAGCAATTTTTGAAGGTCTTCCTTTACGTTATCCGTTAAGTCAACACTATTAAGAGCAACTTCAACAGAACTGTATTCATCGGGGCCAAGGTTGAGCATGTATTTTACAAAGCCAATATTGGTGATGGCGTATTTATTGTCGAAATCCTGTTGCAGTATAAAACTTCCGCTTACGTTGGCATTGTAACTGTTTAAAGCCTCCATCGAAGTAAGACTGGCTGCAGACCGGTTAGGCAAGTAAACAGTTAAGGGGGTAATATTCATTCCTGCAGTTATACCCACTGCATTTTCAACACCTGCACCCAAAACCAGTAAAGGCTTTTCAGTATCCCCTATACCAAACTGCCCTTTTCCTACATGTTTGGCAAGACCACTTACCTGGTTATAAGCTTCGTCTACTCCCTTCAGGTAAATAATGCTCTGAAAATCTTCGTTTACCAACACTGCCTTTTCTTCGGCAATCAGGCTCATTTGCTTTACACCTATAGTGCCTTTAATTGCCTGCAATTGTGCAGAAGTGAGTTTTAGAAATTTTTCATTCTTTGCAGGTGCCACTCTTATATCAGCATAAAAATCGGCATATAAACTCTTCACCAGGTCTTCAAAACCATTAAAAACACTCAACACCAATATTAATGCTGCGGCACCTACCGATATGGCCAGCACACTTATCCATGCAATAATATTAATAGCGTTGGTGCTCTTCTTAGCTTTAAAATATCGCCAGGCAAAAAGTAAGGTCATGCTACTTCGAGTGGGTTATCCGTAGTGAACGGTGAGTTGTCAGTTGTGAGTTGTGAGGTGTGAGGTGTGAGTGGTGGGTTGTGACAGCCTACGCTCCTTTTTCTCCTTCACCGGTATTAATTTGTTTTAAAAGATCTTCCATCTTAAAAACATAATCCAGTGTTTCGTCCTGGTAAAAATGCAATACCGGAATACGGCGCAATTGATGCTTTACGCGGTCGCTCAATTCCCTTTTTACTTCCCATGCCTTATTTTCAATTCTTTTCATTACCTCTTTGGCATCCTGCACTTTAAACAAGCTCAGGTAAATGCGGGCCTCCAACAAATCGGGGGTAACCTGTACTTTAGAAATGGATATCATTCCTCCATCCATCATGGTCATTCCCAGGCGCATAAAAATGTCATTCATCTCCTGTTGTAACACCGCTGCTACCTGTTTCTGCCGTTTTCCCTCTGTCATATAGTTACTGTTAATCGTTGTAAAATTAGTTTCTTTGCACCAATCTGATTGATTTAAAACGCTGATGAAAAAATACGCCCGCCTCTGGAAATACCTGACATCCTACAAAAAAAACATAGTTCTTTACTTTCTTTTTACCCTTTTATCAATTGTCTTTTCATTGGTTTCGCTGGGGACGTTGCCATTTTTTTTGCGTCTCATTTTTGGTCAGCAATCCCTGATCTCACAACCACCTACAAAAATTAATGGCTCCAATGATCTTATCCAATTAATCAATTACAAGATCAGCCACCTTATTGCTGTTAACGGTGTGCAAGGCCCGGTTAAAGCCCTTGGTATTATCTGTTTGGTGATTATTGTAACAGTGCTATTAAAAAACGTTTTTCTTTACCTGTCTTATTATGTGTTGTCGCCAATGAAAAATTCGGTGATGACCCGGTTACGTTCCGAACTATACAACAAGCTGCTTCAACTACCTATTGGCTATTTTACCGACCAGCGTAAAGGTGATGTAATGAGCCGTATGACCAACGATATTGGCGAACTGGAAGGCTCCGTGGTGGGTACACTCGAAGGATTTATTAAAGATCCGCTGAACATCATTGTTATTCTCAGCTCGCTGGTTTTCATTAGTCCCCGCCTATCACTCTTCTTATTTATTTTTTTACCCTTAACCGGAGTTATTATTGGACGTATCAGCCGCTCTTTAAAAAAGCAATCCAATGTTGCCGCAGTTAAATTAGGCGAGGCACTTTCTGTATTGGATGAAACACTTGGAGGTCTAAGGGTTATCAAAGCTTTTAATGCTGAAGGACTGTTACGCAGCCGCTTTGATAAAACGAATAACGAATTGTTTGTGGTGAAAAACCAAATGCAATACCGCCGCGATCTTGCCAGCCCCATGAGTGAGTTTTTGGGAGTACTGGTTTTATGTGGCATTCTTTGGTTTGGAGGCCGGCTGGTATTGGGAGGCAATGCCGGTGGACTGGAGCCCGAAGGTTTCATTATGTACATTGGCATTTTTACGCAAATCATTAACCCGGCAAAATCGTTGTCCACGTCTTTTTACAACATGCAGCGGGGCAGTGCGGCCATTGCCCGTATAGAAGAAATTTTAAACGCACCGGTTAAGGTAGATGAGAATGAGAACGGGTTGCAACTGGCAACTTTCAATAAACAGATCGAATTTAGGAATGTAAGTTTTCAATATGAAGACAAACTGATTCTTAAAAATATCAACCTCACCATTGAAAAGGGAAAAACAATTGCCCTGGTTGGTTCGTCGGGAGCCGGCAAAAGTACCCTGGCCGATCTTATTCCACGCTTTCACGATGTAACGGGTGGAGAATTATTGATCGATGGCGTTAATATAAAAGAGTACTCTCTACATTCGGTTCGGTCGCAAATGGGTATTGTTACCCAGGAGCCAATATTGTTCAACGATACCATTGCTATCAATGTGGCTCTGGGTATGGAGCAGGCTAGTGCTGCCCAAATTGAAAATGCAGCTAAAATTGCCAATGCGCACAATTATATTGTTCAAAAAGAGCAGGGCTACGATACCAATATTGGCGACCGTGGCAGCAAGTTAAGCGGAGGCGAAAGACAAAGACTTACCATTGCGCGGGCTGTTTTAAAAAATCCTCCTATTTTAATTTTGGATGAGGCAACCTCATCTCTCGATACCGAAAGTGAGCGGCTCGTACAGGATGCCATTAACAATATGATGCAAAACCGCACGTCCATTGTAATTGCTCACAGGTTGAGTACCATCCGCCATGCCAACGAGATTGTTGTGTTACACCAGGGCCAGATTGCAGAACGAGGGACACATGATGAGCTGCTACTAAAGGGTGGTATTTACAGGAGACTCGTTAATATGCAAGAGGTAAAATAGAAGCAAACATTCTCCTATTTTACGTGCTTCTTATTTCAATGCTCTGCTACAAAACTTTCATTTTCTGGGCATCCCACATTACAGGTTTGTTTTGGGCTGCACTAATGTTACAAGCTATAGAAGGACCGGCAGCTCTTAATCCAAAGGTGGCATCTTCTAATATTGCCGAACCCGTTCTAACTCCATTAAAAAAGGTGATCATGTGATCGAGGCGGTCATCGTAATTAGGCGGAGCATTAAACTCAATAACTTTTCCTTTTTCTACACTGCTTTTAGCATCGCCATACTTTTCTTTATACCACTTTTTAAAATCCTCTTTTTGTTTGGCTGAAAAGCTATCGAATGAATCATAACCTCCATATCCAGGGGCAACGCTTCGCTTGAGCGTACTAATTTTAAAGTCGTTCCAGCCAATATCAATGGCTCCGTCTGTACCGATCAACTTCATTCCAAACTCTCCTTTACCCTCTCCATCTGCCAGGTTTATGCGGGTATAAACCTGATATTCAGGTAAGGTTTGGGTTTTGGGATACGTCATTAAGGAATTAATGAGGTCGTATGCATCCCTGCCATCTTTCCAATAATTTATTTCGCCAAGGGCAGAAATTTTATTTGGCCCCTGCGATCCTGTAATGGTATGCAGACCGGTTAGCAGGTGTACAATTAAATCTCCGGCTGAGCCGGTTCCATAATCCTTGTAATTACGCCACCTGAAAAACCGGGTGGCATCAAAAGGAACTTTAGGGGCTGAACCTAAGAATTTATCAAAGTCAATGGTTTGGGGCGAAGCATCGGTAGGAATAGAATACTGCCATGCACCTTTAGCATCTGAACGGTCGCAAAAAGCCTGAACATAGGTCAACTCACCAATAACACCCTGCTCAAAATATTTTTTTGCTTCCAGAATGGCTACACTACTGGCACGCTGGCTACCCACCTGGAACACCTTTCCGGTTTTTTTCTGCGTATCAATAATTGCCTGTCCGTCGGTTATTTTTTGAATCATCGGCTTTTCGCAATACACATGCTTACCGGCATTCATGGCATCTATGGCTATTTTTTGGTGCCAGTGATCAGGTGTACAAATAAGTACGGCATCTATATCTTTTTTGGCCAGCAACTCACGGTAGTCGCGGGTTGTGTAAATTTGGCTACCCCACTTTTCTTTTGCACGGTCAAGACGGCCTGTATATAAATCGCATACAGCAACCAGTTCAACCCCTTCAACTATTAGTGCAGTATCTGTATCATAATGAGCAATAATCCCGGAGCCTATTAGCCCGATCCTGACTCTATCTTTTGAAGCTACAAAGGCACCTGATTTAAGTGTTACACTTTCGGAAACTTCAGACGCCGAGACGGTGGAACCTAAAGAAAGGGCCATTACTGATCCACCTAAATTTTTTACAAAACTTCTCCTGGAATTTTTCATGTTATCGTTTTATGTGGCAATTGAATAAACACAAGGCATTCAAGCGATTTGTGTTAGCAAGGTTAAAAGCTTAAGTTAAAGGTTTTTTATGGATGAAGTAATAATGGGGGTATTTATTGAAATAAAAAAAGAGAAAACAAAGTTTCCTCTTTCAAAATATACCATCATAAAATTTATTTGGCGATGCCTAACTTAGCTTCCATGCTTAGCGTAGCATGTGGTACGGCACGCAAACGAGCTTTGTCAATTAATTTACCGGTAACACGGCAAATACCATAAGTTTTGTTCTCAATACGCATAATCGCCTTTTCCAGGTGGTCGATAAAGGTAATTTGCCTGCTGGCCATCTGGCTCAATTGCTCTCTTTCCATACTCATACTACCATCTTCCATAGTCATGTAACGGTTGTCGCTTTCATCGCCGCCCATTTCATCTTTGCGGGTAATCAGACCTTGCAGGTAACCCAGTTCCTTTTTGGCAGCATCTAGTTTTTTATTGATCAGGTCTCTAAATTCGGTCAAATCTGTATCGCTGTAACGCATTATTGGACCGGTAGAAATAACTGGCTCAGGTGTATCTAAAACGCTTTTAGTAAAATCAGGCTCATAAGTTACTTTTTTGTCAGTAGAAGTTTTTGGTATTACTACCGGTTTTGAAGGCTTATTGTCAACTTTCTTTTCCACTATTTTTTCGGGTTTTGGATTAACTGCCGGCTTTGGGGGAACAATTATAGATTTTTGTGTACCTAAAGTCTTAGCATTTGCCGCTCTTAAAGGAACTGCTGCCGGAGCCTCCGTTTTGGCAGCTTGTTTAATGGTTGCTTTCGCTTTTTCTGAATTATTGCTTTTTTTCACTTCTGCTGCTATTTTTTTAGACACCAATTTTTGCGGTGCTTTTGTTGTGTTGGTTGTTTTTGCTGCCGGTGGCTTTACAACTGTAATTACTTTACCAGCAGATTTTTCTGTTGTTTTAGCAGGTGCAACGGCGGCTTTTTTTTCTGGAACTACTTTTTTTGCAGGTGCTACAGGCTTGCCCTTAGCTGCAGCTTTTGCCGGTGCAGCCTTTTTTAACGGCACACTTTTTTTAACAGGTGTTGCTTTTTTTGCCTGAACGGTAGGTTTGGAGGCAGGTTTGATCAATTTTAAGGGTTGCTTTGTAGCCATCAGCTTATGCTTTTTTTGTTACACTCACTTTTAGCTTGTTTTCATTTACTTCCAGAAGAATACCATCAGTCAATATACCGGCGAAGTCAATGTTATCTGCCAAAATTTCCGCGCAAATATAGTTTTTAAATTCATTAATAGAATTTCTTATGGCTGAGTTTTCCTCAACAACAACGTTGATCCGGTCGGTTAGTTCAAAACCACTTTCTTTACGAATATTTTGAACACGGTTTACAAATTCTCTTGCCTCGCCTTCTCTTAACAAACTATCAGTTAACGTTATATCCAAAGCAACGGTAAGATTTCCCTTGCTTGCAACACTCCAGCCCGGTATATCTTCAGCAAGAATGTCTACTTCGTTCAAAGTCAACGTTATATCAGAACCATCAACTTGTAGGATCGTTTCGCCGGTTCTTTCAAATTCTGAGATCTGGGATTGAGTGAATGCCAATAAGGCGGTATTAACCGCTTTCATTTTCGGGCCCAGCCTTTTGCCAAGGGCAACAAAGTTTGGCTTTATCTTTTTATTAATAAAACCCTCGGTCTGTGTCAGATATTCTATTTGTTTAACGTTTACTTCACTCTTAATCAAATCCTCAACCTTTTCAAGCTGGC
Source organism: Chitinophagaceae bacterium (assembly GCA_026786345.1). Classification (GTDB taxonomy): domain Bacteria; phylum Bacteroidota; class Bacteroidia; order Chitinophagales; family Chitinophagaceae; genus Segetibacter. The sequence continues at coordinate 1,048 of JAJAYD010000269.1, read as the reverse complement.
TTTGCATCCCTGCGTTCAATGCCGGGATCAACACTTTTTGAAGGGGCTGCCTTACTTTAATGTTTACTTTTTTTCGAAGACTGAGTACTAATGAGCTGGTATCCTGGGCTAGTTGCATTCTTTCTTCCAACGACCTGTCAATTACAGAACCATCTGCCACAGGGAAATCTGAATGGTGAATGCTTTCGATCTTAAATCTTTGAGTAACGGAATTCAGGTTACCAAAAATTGCTTCGCTGAAAAATGGCGATATGGGAGCCATGAGGCGCAAAACGGTTTCCAAACATTCGTATAGGGTTTGATAAGCGCAGATTTTGTCATGCTCATACTCTCCTTTCCAAAACCGGCGGCGACAAAGCCTGACATACCAGTTACTTAAATGTTCGTCTACAAAATCTTCAATGGCCCTGCCGGCTTGTGTGGGTTCATAATCGTTCATGCTGGTCGTTACCGATTGCACCAGGCTGTTGAGCGAGGATAAAATCCACTGGTCAATCTCAGGACGAGCTTTTACCGGGATGTAAGCCTCCCTGAAAGCAAACCCATCAACATTGGAATAGAGCGCAAAAAACTGGTACGTGTTATATAAGGTACCAAAAAACTTACGCTGAATTTCCTGTATGCCGCCCAGGTCAAATTTAAGACTGTCCCAGGGACTGGCATTTGTTATAAGGTACCAACGGGTAGCATCTGCGCCAAATTTTTCGATGGTTGAAAATGGATCGACAATGTTGCCCAGGCGTTTGCTCATTTTAACCCCATTCTTATCCAACACCAGGCCGTTTGAAACGACGGTTTTATAAGCAAGTCCCGGATATTTTTCGTCATTAGCCTCAATTCCATTCTTCTTTAATTCCTCCTGTACGCTCTCCTTTATTAATGCGCTAATCGCATGCAGGGTGTAAAACCAACCCCTGGTCTGGTCTACGCCTTCGGCGATAAAGTCGGCAGGGTAGTTATTGGCAAATTCCTGTTGATTTTCAAAAGGAAAATGCCACTGGGCAAAAGGCATGGCGCCACTATCGAACCAAACATCCACCAGGTCGGG
>JAJAYD010000268.1 GCA_026786345.1 Chitinophagaceae bacterium | reverse complement strand
TTATAAAATCTTTCTGCTCTTGACGCTTGCTGCGTACTCAGCCAAACCATTGTTTTGCCCTGTCTAAAATACCAGTCCAGCATTAGGTGTTGCAGCTTTCTGCCAATACCTTTTCCTTCCATGCCTGGTAAAACAAACAAGGCCCAAATGTTATCATCTACAAGATCTGCAATACAAAAGCCAACAATACTTCCATCTTCCACACATACCCAACCTCTGCCCCGGTTGTTTATATATTTCTCCACATCAGCATCGGAAACCAGGGCTGGATCTGATAAAATATTTTCTTTTACTGCATGCCTTATTTTCTGCATGCTGTTTATATCTGTAGTATCTGCCTGTCTAAAAATCATGCAATAAATTTAAAAGAAGTAAAGATGCCCATGCATGAAAATTTAATGGAAAACGCTTTCGTAACGTCTGAAAGCGAATTAACAACAGCGTTGACAGTCAAACGTTCTACATTAAGTCAACTATTTTGTGGTCGAAACTTCACCTAATAATTTTACTAATTTGAGCAATAAATATGCAGCATATAAGGCAGGTGTTAAATTAAAAATTTTGTGCCTGTTGCCGGTTACCCTATTTGCCTACTTTTGTTTTAAAAGAATGACTATGCAAAAACTTACATTGGTTTTCATTTTCCTATTGTCTTTTTTTACGCCACGTTCACAGTCAGTGCCCCGTCCAAAACTGGTGGTTGGTATTGTTGTAGACCAAATGCGTTGGGACTATCTCTATCGCTATTACGATCGCTACAGTGCTACCGGTGGTTTTAAGCGATTAATTTCACAGGGTTTCTCCTGCGACAATACGTTCATTCCCTATGCGCCAACGGTTACTGCCTGCGGCCATGCAACTATATACACCGGTTCGGTACCTGCCATAAACGGTATTACCGGTAATTTCTGGTACGATAATATTGCCGGTAAAACCGTTTATTGCACGGAAGATACATTGGTAACCACTGTAGGCAGTAATACGTCGGCAGGTATGCAAAGCCCTCGCAATCTCTTTGTAAATACAATTGGCGATGAGTTAAGGCTTGCATCAAATTTTAAAGGCAAAGTGGTGGGCGTTGCTTTGAAAGACAGGGGAAGCATTTTGCCTGCTGGCCATAGTGCCAATGCAGCTTATTGGTACGATCCTATAACCGGGGACTGGATTACTTCTTCTTTTTATATGACTGATTTGCCAAAATGGGTAAAAGATTTGAACGCCAGAAAACTGCCGGATGAATATTACAGGCAGGGGTGGAAGACACTCTACCCGATTGACACTTATGTACAAAGCACCCCCGACGAAAATAATTATGAAGGTAAACCCTACGGTGCCGATGCCAAAAAGTTCCCGTACGATTTTGCAAAATTTGCAGGCACTAATTATGGAGTATTAACTTCAACTCCTTATGGTAATTCATTCACCATGGAAATGGCAAAAGCAGCCGTCAATAACGAACAATTGGGCAGCGATGCTATTACCGACCTGTTAGCCGTTAGCCTCTCCAGTACAGACTATGTTGGCCATGCTTTTGGGCCAAACTCAATTGAAGCAGAAGATATTTTTTTAAGACTGGATAAAGAGATGGGCGATTTTTTAGACTTCCTGGATACGAAGGTTGGTAAAGATCAATACACGGTATTCCTTTCAGCCGATCATGGTGCTGCACATGTGCCACAGTTTGTAAAGGATCATAAAATGCCTGGAGGGGTAGTAAATCCTGACAATCTAATTAATAATTTAAATGCAGTTCTTAAAGATAAATTTAATAAGACAGGATTGGTGTTGGACATCTCCAACTACCAGGTTCAGTTAAATACCCGCCTGTTGGAATCAGCTTCAAAAATGCAGGAAGTAAAAGATTTTATTATTGGCTACATAGTTAAACAACCTGGTATTGCACGGGCTTTTGATATGGCTGCTGTACAAACTACACCATTGGAACCAACCATCAGAAAGATGATCAACAACGGTTATTTTCCATCCCGTTGTGGGCAGATACAGCTTATTTTTCAACCACAGTATATTGAAGGATTTTTAACAGGGGGTACTACCCATGGTCTCTGGAACCCTTACGACTCGCATATACCACTGATATTTTATGGATGGGGTATTAAGCAAGGTAAAACCAACCGCACCACTTATATGACCGACATTACAGCCACCCTGGCGGCGATGTTGCACATTCAAATGCCTAATGGCTGCGTAGGTGAGGTAATTACTGAGGTGATGAAATAATTACTTCATTACCTAATTAAGATTGAAGCAAGTGGCTGTCTCAAATAAGGGGCAGCTTTTTTTTTGGGTTGATTAAATAAGGTGATGCTAAAAAGGCTCGGCAACCTTGCATAATGCTTTAATGTGTACCATGTTTGTTGGTCTGTAATAAACTGTAATAGTGAAGTAGCCACATAGAATCGTATGGTATTTAAAAAATTTAGATTGAAGTTGGAGCTTTATAAATAATCAACCTAAACAATATTTACTTACTTGTATCTATAAATTTACCTTCATACTTTACCTTTTTTTCAACCCAAAACCCAACTTCATGAAACTTGTAAGGCCCATACTTTTTGCGTGGATCCTGTTTTTTGGTAACCAATATATTTTAAAGGCCCAGTCGACTACCCTTACAACCAGTAGTTTTTTTGCAGATACAGGCATAGTGCAAACCACCATTATAACAGATATTAAAAAGCTGAGAAGTACCCGGAACAAACCCGTATGGATACCTGCCGGTATCATTCTAAAAGAAAATGATACTTCTGCAATCAGTGAGAATATAAGTTTACGAATGAGGGGACACATGAGAAGATCAATTTGTGACAATGCTACGATTGAGTTGAACTTTAATACCCAGTTGTCACCAAGGCTTTCCGGTTTAAAAAAGATGAAGCTGGTTGGGGGGTGTAAAAGCAATATTTTCGATGAGGAATTGTTGTTAAAAGAGTACCTCGTGTACAAAATGTACAACGTGCTAACGCCATTAAGTTTTAAAGTAAGGCTGTTAAGAATAACTTACATAGATAGTAAAAAGAAAGTTGGCACCTACACTCAATATGCTTTCCTGGTGGAGGACATAAGCGATGTGGCCAAACGCAACGGCTATATTAACAAGAAAACAGGAATTTTCAGAACAGAACAAACCGACCGTTTACACATATCTTCTGTAAGCATTTTTGAATACATGATAGGTAATACCGATTGGTCTGTTACAGCACGTCACAACATAAGATTAGTTGTGCCTGCAAACGATACTCTGGTCAAACCCCTGGCTATTCCATACGACTTTGATTACTCCGGCATTGTCAATGCTCCGTATGCAGTTCCGAACGAAGAATTTACTACTATCAAAAGTGTTCGCGAAAGATTGTATCGCGGCTTTCCCCGAACTATGGATGAGCTAAGACCCATCATAAAAAATTACCAGGAGAAAAAGAAAGAAATCTTACATGTTATTGCAAACTGTTACATGCTTAGTGGCAGGGAAAAAAAGGATATGATCCGGTACGTTGAAGATTTTTATGACATTATTGATAAAGAAAGTGGTGTTAAACGAAATTTCAGTGATAATGGCCGTTTGTTTTGATATACATTTTAATACACACACTTGTTGGTTCTTACTTTATTCAGTAGCCTTAAAACACTTTCACTTCAAAACAAAATTGAGAAAACTTTATGCTGAATTACGCATACATTTAGTTCAGTTATTTAAACGTATTTCATCCCTTAAAATTGCCATATATGACAACGAGGCGTTCATTCTTAAAAGCCGGTTCAATACTTACTGCTGGTGTACTTTTTACTCCTGAAGATTTTTTCTTTAAGCAAAGGCCGATAGGCTTGCAATTGTATACCATTCGCGATGCAATGGGTAAAGATGTTGCCGGCTCGCTGGCTAAAGTTTCGGCACTGGGTTTTAAAATTGTAGAGGGCGCCACTTATACCGGCAGTATGAAGTTTTATGGAATGGAACCTGAGGCTTTTAAAACCGTACTTACTCAAAACAACCTGTCTATGCCCAGCAGTCATTACATGTTAGGCGAGCAACTGATGAATGGCAAAGCAACCGAAGGAACCATTTTACACAACTGGGATAAAGCCGTAGATGATGCTTCTAAAGTGGGCATTAAATACATGGTTTGTGCTTACCTGTTCGATAGCGAACGTGGTGGCCTTGACCATTACAAATACGTGGCAGAACAGCTTAATAAAGCCGGAGAACGCTGCAAGAAAAATGGTATCCAATTATGTTATCACAACCACGATTTTGAATTTGTGGCACAAAACAACCAACTACCTTACGATATCTTATTGAACGAAACCAATAAAAATTTAGTAAAGATGGAGCTTGACCTGTATTGGGTAAACAAGGCAGGTAAAGATGCCAATACACTATTTGAACAAAACCCCGGACGTTTTCCATTGTTTCATTTAAAGGATATGGATAATACCGCCAAACATGGTTTTACCGAAGTAGGCTCTGGTGTTATTGACTTTAAAAAGATAATGGATGCATCGGATATTGCTGGTCTTAAATACTTTTTTGTTGAGCAGGACCAAACACCCGGCGATCCATTTGTCAGCATTAAGAAGAGTATAGAATACATTAAGAAAAACCTGGTGTAGCTAATTTGAAATTTAAAAAAAGACTGCCCCGCAAAGGCAGTCTTTTTTAGTTTGTACAAGACCCGATTTTTTAAAGTTTATTTGCAGCTTTAAAATAATTCGGGAAAATGGCACACGATAAACTGCAGGTATTAACAGAGAAAGCAACGGGGCCATACAGGGCTATGCTATACGATTGTGATGGCACGTTAGCAGATAATATGCAGGCGCATAAAGACACTTATGCTCAGGTAGCATTACAACAAAACATTACAATAGATACACAGATAATTGACGATTTTGCCGGGCTGCCTATACCCGCTGTTGTGGAAGAGATTAATAAAAAATATAATGCCACTTTTGATCCGGTACAGTTTGAAGAGCTTAAATCAGCATTGTTTTATAACCACTTTATTCATACCACCCAAC
>JAJAYD010000267.1 GCA_026786345.1 Chitinophagaceae bacterium | reverse complement strand
GTTTCTTTCCATCTTTATCAGCAGCATGGAGGCTAACAGAAGAGTCGTTTCTGAAAAAAGTTTGAGATAAAATTTGTGATATAAAGGTTAGAGCATCCAATGGTATACTCGGTAATCAAAACGTAAATGCTTATCAATATCAAACCGCTTTCTTTAATTATGCCAATGCCTATGGTTTTAATAATATAGCCGTAGGCGGTGCAGGCTTTAGTTTGGGCAACCCTGCATTAACATGGGAAAAAGCAGCCACTTTTAATATTGGTGTGGATGCTTCGCTGCTAAAAAAGCGTTTAGAAATTTCGTTGGATTATTTTAACAAGACAACCAGTGATATTTTGTATACAAGAAGAGATGTACCACAAATCTTCGGCGCAGGCTTTCCAGACTTTAATGTAGCAAAAGTTAAGAACCGTGGCTGGGAAATGAGGGCATCTTACAATGTTGCCGGCAAAGTATTCAGTCACACATTTGCTGTAAATGTTGCAGATAATTTAAATGAATTAGTAGCGCTCACATCAGGGGCGCAGGAGCAGGTGGAGCGTAAAGAAGAGTTTGAATTGTTGCGCCGTGTTGGGCAACCCATAACAGTTTACTATGGATATAAAACAAATGGCTTTTATCAAACATTGGATGAAATTAATAAAGCACCAAAATTTGCCGGTAGCACTGTTACCGCTGGCGATTTAAAATTTGTTGATAAAAATGGAGATGGTGTAATAGATGATAAAGACAAATTTATTCTGGGCAATCCATTTCCCCGTTACACATTTGGCTTTACCTACAACGTAACTTTCAAAGGCTTTGATTTTAGTGCATTAATACAAGGTGTTGGTAAAAGGGATGCCATGATACGGGGCGAACAGGTAGAGCCTTTCCATTTTGGATATGGTGGCACCATGTACAAACACCAAACTGATTATTGGACACCCACTAATCCCAACGCCAAATACCCAAGGTTGGCAGAAGCAGGTTCTGCATCTAACACCAATAACTATAGAACAGGTTCAGATATTTATTTGTTTGATGCATCCTATGTGAGGCTTAAAAATGTACAATTGGGTTATACCGTACCGGTTGCCCTTACTAAAAAGGCTAAAATTCAAAATGTACGTATTTACTTTACCGCACAAAACATTTTAACACTTACCAGGCTACAGTTTATCGACCCTGAAATAACGGAGTTTGATAACAACACCGGTTTCAATACAGGTGCCAATAGTGCAAGGGCTTACTTTCTGCCTGTATTTTACGGTGGTGGTATCAATATTACTTTTTAATAAAAGAAAAATTTTAAACGATGCTACATAAAAAAATATATTTCACCATTGCAACCATGGCTTTGCTTACGCTGTCGTTCAGTTGCAAAAAATTAGACCTTGCCCCTACGGACAGGTTTACAGAACTTACCTTTTGGCAAAGCAATGAAAATGTAAACAATGCCCTTAATAATATCTACGGCGGTATTTACAATAGCAGCTACGTATTTTACAACGAAGCTATGAGTGACAATGCCTTCAATAAATTGGGGGTAAACACAGGTGCCGATGCTATTGCCAGCGGAAATTTTACGTCCAGCCTGCCCCGGTTTCAAAACGAGTGGGCATTTTATTACGGTGGTATAAAATCCTGTAATATTTTCTTAGAGAATATTGATAAGAACACCAGCCTTAATGCTACTGTTAAAGAACGCATGAAAGCAGAAGCAAGATTTGTAAGAGCATGGCATCATTTCAATTTAATGAAATGGTGGGGCGATGTTCCATTGCTAAAAAAAGATATTACCGGTGATGAAGCTAAAACAATTGCACGTTCTTCCAAAGCGGATGTGCTGGCGTTTGTATTGGCAGAATTAGATGCTGCCGTTGTTGCATTACCTGCTAAAGAACAATATGCTGTAACAGACAATGGTCGCATTACAAGGGGTGCAGCATTAGCCTTAAAAGCAAGGGTGTTATTATACGAAGGCAATAAGATGGCAGATGTAGCCACCACTTGTGAGCAATTAATCAACGGTACAACGAATGGTGATTATAAACTGGTAGCTAATTATTCGGATTTATTTAGCGATAGGGTCATCAATAAAACCAATAGCGAATCAATTTTTTCTTTGCAGTATCTGCCCAATTTAAGAACATGGGGCGACTATATAGATTTTGCTCCCATTTCGGCTGGTGCAAGAACCAACAACCTCGCTCCTTCGCAGGAACTGGTGAATGCTTACATAATGACCAATGGCAAAGCCATTACTGATGCAGGTTCTGGATATGACGAGACTAACCTTTCAGCAAACAGAGACCCACGTTTAACTGCTACTATTGTATATGATAAATACAATTGGGTAAACCCGGACAATACAACTCAAATTATTTACATAAAACCTGGTTCAACTGTTGCTCCGGCATCCAATACCAATGAATACAGCACCGCCGGACAGGGTACTGCCACAGGTTATTACTGGCGCAAATATTTTGACCCCAATGCTGTAGCAGGTTTTAATTCAGGCACCAACATTCACCTGATACGTTATGCAGAAGTGTTGCTGGATTATGCAGAAGCAAAACAATCGTTGGGTCAAATGACTGTAGCCGTTTGGGATAAAACAATAAAATTAATAAGGCAACGTGCAGGCTTTACAGACGCTGGTGCTTTGGAGTTTCCAGGCACAGCAAACATGACAAACATCATCCGCAACGAAAGACGTTGTGAACTGGCAATGGAAGGCTTACGCATAGATGATATACGCCGATGGAAGATTGCAGAGATTGTATTGAATGGCTGGCTGCATGGTGCCAAATATGGAGACGTGTCTGTTGACAATGGTTACCTGCGGGTGCAGCAAAGAACATTTAATGCAACCAGGCATTACCTATGGCCGGTGCCACCGTCAGAAAGGGCATTAAATGCTAACCTAACTCAAAATGCCAACTACTAATTCAACTTTTAAAATAACGATTATGAAAAATAAAATTCTAACGGCTCTTGCACTATTTATTGTTGCAGCTATAACTTTTGTTGCCTGCAAAAAAGATGACCGTGCTATTAACCTGAATGTATCAGAAGTGCCAGGCCTGTTTACACCTGCTGACAATAAATACATCAAGCTAAAACCTGCAGCCAACCAAACCGAAACTTTTGAGTGGGACCAGGCCAAAGCAGAAGATGGTTCACTCGTTTTATACGAAGTGGCTTTTGACCAGGCAGCCGGTGATTTCTCTAAACCATTTTACACAGTTGTGTCTGACAATCGTGGTGTAAATAATAAGCTCACCCTAACCCATGGCGACTTAAATAAAATAGCCACGTTGGGTGGTGCAGCGTTTTTTGAACGAAAAAAATTCAAATGGACGGTATTATCTTCTAAAGGAACCAACGTAAAAAAAGCTGCTGCATCCAGAACAATTGATTTAGAAAGGCCGGGTGGGTTTGCCGTGTTGCCAGGCTCGTTGTACATTACAGGTACTGCAACCGAAAATGGCGCAACCCTGGCAAACGCATTAAAAATGATGCAGGTTTCACCGGGCGTATTTGAAATTTTTACCAAATTAAAAGCAGGTACTTACCAGTTTGTTGATGGTATTACTGGTACACCAAATAAATATTATACGTTTGATGATGCTGGTATTACTGCCATCGGTATTAATGGGCAAACTACTTTTGCAGGTGCGGATAAAATACAAAGGATAGTGCTGGATTTTAATAATATCAACGCTAAGATGGCTGAGATAAAATCAATTAGAATGTGGTATGCTCAGGGAAATGCTTTTCAAACTACTTTAAACTATACAAGCAATGGTGAATGGCGTTCCAGCGGATACGTTGCTGCCTGGGTATCTGTAGGCTGGGCTCCATTGGGCGAAGAAAGATATAAATATAAGATGGTTTACAATGACGGAACCGGTGATCAAGATTTATGGATCAACTCATTTTTTGGAGACCCCGCCGGGCAGAGTGCCTATCCGAGCAGTGCTGAATACCGTAAAGTAAATTTGGATAAGAACGATGGAAGCCAGTACGATTGGGGCTGGAAAATGTATATGCAGGCAGCGCCTATTGGTTCTGTGGTTGATTTTTGGGTAACCCTTAGGGGAAGCGACCCTTTTTATACACAGAATTATCAAAAGCAGTAATATAGTAAGCAGTCGTTTTTGATAAACGGAAACGCTGGTTATTCTTAACCGGCGTTTCTTTATTGTGTAAAAAGCTGTTTAAAATTATTTATTTGTTTACCATCTTTTGCTTTTCATCGCATCGACATTGGCGACGCTCCATTCAAATTTAGTTTTTTATGGCATCTTCAACTACCCGGTGTAGTTACTCCAATTAAATTTAAACAGCTTAATAAAATTTATAAATAATATCCAACATTAAGTGAATTAGTTTTTTGCTCTACAAAATAAATGCGACAAGTTGCTTTCATATTGTTAACACTCATTATTTGCTCCTGCAAACAAAAGCAAGCACTATTTATTGAGAAAATTGCAGCAACAACAGGTATTAATTTTACCAACCAGATTATTGAAAATGATTCACTCAATTTTTTTAGTTACCAGTATATTTTTAATGGTGCCGGCGTGGCCGTGGGCGATATAGATAATGATGGTTGGGAAGATATTTTTTTTGTAAGTAATAAACAGGGAGGAAATAAATTATATAAAAACAAAGGGGCTTTTACATTTACAGATATAACGAATGCAGCCGGGGTAGAAGGTAAAAGTGAATGGAGTACCGGCGTAACAATGGTTGATATTAATGCAGATGGTTGGTTAGACATCTACGTTAGCACCGTTACCATTCCCCGTCTTTTGCAAAGCCATAATGAATTGTACATTAATAATAGAAATTGAACATTTACCGAAGCTGCAGCCAAATTTGGGCTTGACTTTAAAGGCCACAGCACGCAGGCTGCTTTTTTTGATTACGATAATGATGGCGACCTGGATTGTTTCCTGCTCAATCATTCAGCCGAATATGCAGGTGATTATAAAACAGCTTTGTTGAGGAAAACTATTGATCCCTTAAGTG
>JAJAYD010000266.1 GCA_026786345.1 Chitinophagaceae bacterium | reverse complement strand
TTAAAATGAAGTATTGCTGCCATAGTAATCCCCTGTTGAACGGAGCGTCGCCACAGAAGCTATATCAGCGAACAAATGCTCAGTACCAATTCAAATTAATTGTGCAGGGTTGAAACAATACGACATTAAAAAGCCGCAAAAGAGGTAAACCCTTTGCGGCCTTTGTGGGAAGCTTTTATATCAAAAATCAAAGTTGCGCCGGGCCATATTCCACCTGAAACCTAAGGACATTATGGTGGTGTTTTGCGCGGTGCCTTTTGCGGGTGAATACTTTCTGTTTTGAAGATTTACATCAACAAACATATTTTCTTTAAGCTCGTACGACACCAGGAAGTTTAGGTTATTTACGGTTACTTTATTTCCGTTACCAATGTAATATCCATACTGGTTAAGTAATCCGGTAGAAGGATCGATAGTGCGATTGGTATATAATTTAGAAGGGTTACTACCGAGGCTTGTAGAAGCAGTATCCAATCCCTGGTAAAAATGAATCAGTTTAGCTTCGAGGTATAATTTATTTATAGGTTGGTACCTGATGATGCCAATAGTTTCCTGCAGACCGGCACCCACCGGATGCGCCAATGGCTGGTTGAAGTGGGTAAAGCTTGCAATACTGTCGTTATGCGAATAGGTAAAAGGGCGTATCCTGTTATCTTCCAATTGTACATCAAGGTTTTTTATGCCAAATGCATCAACATATTTAACCCCTATCTGGTAGCCATATTTATTAGCCCACCAGCCACGATTGTCTTTCAATTCTTTCAGTTTAAACTCATCCAGCAATAGCTGACCATACAGTTGTACATGCTTTTTTACATTGGCTTTTACAGTCAACCCTAACATAGCGTTATCAGAGCTTCCAATATCGCTTTCGGCGGGGCGTAAAAACAAAACAGGGTTCAGGTATTGAAAATCAAAATGGTCTTTTCTGCCAAACATTACTGCATCAAACACACCTACATTCAACCATTTGGTAGCATTCATGGTAAGGTAATTCATACGAAAATATTTGCGGGGCAACAGGTTGTCACTTGCCCTTAAACCTGTTGGAATTAACTCCATATAAAGGTTTTCGTAATTCAACTTCCAAATACGGGTATTGATCTTTAAAAAGGTGGCACTGCCCGAAAAATCGCTCAAAAATAAACTGCGTACGCCGTTGCCAATAAAATTTTTATCGTACCCAAATTGTATGTCTATATATTTTGATGCATTGAAGCTTACCGAGGCCCGGTTGTCGAAATAATCTACCCCACCTGCTGCTTTAAAATTCTTATAAAAACGGGTACCCGGCACTGCGGCTTTTGAAAGTATAAATTGTTGCACATACAATGGATCCCTTTCCTGGTTATCGGTAATGTATATGTCAAAACCAACTTTTCTGCCTATCAATCCTCTGACACTTACACCCCGGCTGTTGTAAAATAATTTTTGCGAATTATCCTTTTCTTTACTGTACTGATACTGGATTAAAGGGTTTACAGCAAGGAAAAAATCTTTTGTGTTATACTCGTAAAAGTTTGCAGGGTTGGTATAAAAAGGTCCAACAGGTTTTTTGCTTAGAAACGATTCCCTGGGTGCAGACCACTCGCTGTTGTTCATTAAAAAGCGGTCCATGTTATATTTGTCAACCGCTGATAAGTTGGGTGCGCTGGCATCGTTACTGGCAATAAGGCTGTCAATTTCTTCAACAGCCTGCGTGGTAAGTCTTCTGTTAAAGGGGCGGGTCGAACTAAAATTTAGTAGTGCATTCGTTCCGGATCTTATTTCGAGGCGATCCAAAAATTGGTAAGATTTGGTGCCCGGCATTATGTATGAACTTTGAGCGAAGGATGACAAGGGTAATAAAAAAAGAAAAAGGATGCGTAGGGATTTAATAATTTGCATGGATTAAGGTTATAGTACAAATTGGATTATGGTGAATTACATAGTTAAGAATATACGGATTGTCAACGAAAGTAAATCATTCTATGGGGATGTTTTGCTTAAAAATGGTCGTATAGAAAGGGTAGGGCCGTCCCTTTCTGTTACTGAAAATGTTATAGAGATTAACGGTGAGGGCCGTGTTTTATTGCCCGGCGTTATTGATGACCAGGTGCATTTTCGCGAACCGGGACTTACGCATAAGGCTACCATTTATACAGAGGCAAAGGCTGCGGTGGCTGGTGGCATAACCAGTTTTATGGAAATGCCCAATACCTTTCCGCCTGCTTTTACCCAACAATTGCTTGAAGACAAATATTACACTGCCTCGCGAAACTCGCTGGCCAATTACTCGTTTTACATGGGTACCTCCAACTATAATCTTGAGGACGTATTGCTAACCAATGCCAAAAAGAATGATGTTTGCGGGGTAAAGATTTTTATGGGATCTTCTACGGGAAACCTGTTGGTTGATAACCCCTTAGTGCTTGATAAATTGTTTGGCGGTGTTGAGATTTTAATTGCCACGCATTGCGAAGTTGAGGGCATTATTAAGGCAAATATTGAGAAGCTTCGAAAACAAAAAGCCGTGTTTGAGCCGTCGGATCATCCTTTGATTAGAAATGAAGAAGCATGTTTTGAGTCGTCTTTCATGGCAGTTCAACTGGCCAAAAAGCACGATACCCGTTTGCACATTTTGCACATATCTACCGAAAAGGAATTGCAACTTTTCTCCAACATGCTGCCATTGAAAGATAAACGCATTACCGCTGAAGTTTGTGTACATCACCTGCATTTTACCAGCGATGATTATGCAAGGCTGGGTAACCAGATTAAATGCAACCCGGCTATAAAAGCGCCACATAACAGGCAAGCTTTGTGGCAAGGTTTGTTAGATGATCGTTTGGATGTAATTGCTACCGACCATGCCCCACATACCTGGGCCGAAAAAAATGAACCTTACGAAAAAGCATATGCAGGCCTTCCACTTGTTCAACACCCGCTGCAGTTAATGCTGCAATATGTGAAAGAAGGAAAAATTACTCTTGAACGCGTTGTAGAAAAAATGAGCCATGCTGTGGCAGATTGTTTCCGGGTAGCTGAACGGGGATACATACGCGAAGGGTATTATGCAGATTTGGTGATTGCCGATCTTAATAAGCCAATGATGGTTGAGAAAGAAAATTTGCTGTATAAATGCGGTTGGAGCCCATTGGAAAATACCACGTTCGATGCATCGATCACCCACACTTTTGTTAATGGTCATTTGGTTTATGGAAATGGTGTGTTTGATGAGTCTAAGACAGGCATGAGATTGAAATTTGACAGGTGAGCTGAATGAATTAACATCTTCAACTTAAGTAAGAAGCTGTCTAAAAATGATGTTGTATCATACCAAAAGCAGTTTTCCATAGCTTCTTTATTCGGTTAGCGAACGGGATCAATTCATTTGTAGTCCAGATAGCTATCGGGATGGCACCTTCAGTTTCAAAATCAAAGTTTCAATTTAAATTTAGACAGCTACTAAGAAAGCGCTCCGTTTACTTCTAAGTCTTTGCAAGCTCAGTAATCGATCATTATAACCAATTGGTACAAACAGAAAAGCAAAAAATTAAAGACCAGGAATGCAAGCAGACAAAACCACGTTAAACGATCTGTCAATTTTTAATCACGACGAAGAGCAATCTGTATTTCACCACCTGGATTTTACAACAACTGTTGGCGGCAGGGATTTTTTCAGAAAGATGTTATCATCGCCGCTCGACGATCTGAACAAGATTCATGAAACCCAGCAACTGCTTTCTCTTCTTATAAAAAAACAACAAAACTGGCCTGTAATCATTACCAATGGAACTATAATGGTGATTGAACGGTATTTCGATTCGCCCATAAACGAACTACCCCGCGATCCCAATAACATTAGTGCCCTGTTCTATTGCTTTATCAATGCATCAGACTATTCTCTTACCAAATATTCGGTACGTCATTTTGGCGATTTTGCGCGGGGGCTACAGGCGTTGATCAACTTGTGTAAGGGTGAAGAAGTGCCACCCATATTACAGGTATTACTCGACCGGATGGTCATGTTGCTCAACAAGCCAGCCATCATAAATTTTTTATTGCAAAGCCCGGCGTCCGAACTTTCGATGGTAAACGTTTTAAAGGTTGCTTACTTTTTAAGACGTCATTATAAAAACGAAACCTTTGAGCTGATCAATATATTTAGCAGGCTCGATGCCTATTATGGAATGGCACTGGCTTGTAACAAGTTCAATTTGGTGTTTCCTTCTTTCGAAAAAAAAAGTTCGCCATTTGTTACGGCAGAAGGTCTTTTTCACTTGTTGCTGCCAACACCTGTTGCGTACGATCTTGAGTTGGATCATGAGCAAAACTTCTTGTTTTTAACCGGGGCAAATATGGCCGGCAAGAGCACATTTATAAAAGCCGTAGGAGTGGCCGTTTACCTGGCGCATATTGGTATGGGTGTACCAGCAAAAAATTTTAAGCTTAGTTTGTTCGATGGCTTGCTAAGCAACATACAGGTAGAAGACAATATTATAAAAGGGGAGAGTTATTTTTTCAACGAAGTGAAGCGGGTAAAGAAAACTATCGAGAAAATAAATGACGGCCGCAACTGGCTTATTTTGATTGATGAATTATTTAAAGGTACCAATGTGCAGGATGCCATGAAGTGCAGTGTGACTGTTATTGAAGGCCTGCGTAAACTAAACAATGCGCTTTTTATATTGTCGACCCATTTGTACGAGATAGGCGAAGGACTGAAGCAATATCCTTCTATCAAATTTTCTTACTTTGAAACCCACGTAAACGATGGCCAGTTGGTTTTTAGTTACGCTTTAAAAGATGGTATCAGCAACGACCGGCTTGGTTACCTGATCTTGAAAAGAGAAGGTGTGGTGGAGATGTTGGATAAGTTGTAGCGTTTTACAACCTTAAAATCAGCTTGGATAAAACATGGTTTAACCATATTCTTTTTCAGGGTTTTATAGGTGATTGATAACTTTGAAACTACAAAGTATATACCATGAGTGCTTTACCAAAAAAGAAATACACGGTTGAAGAATATTTGCAAATGGAACTGACGGCCTCCTACAAAAGCGAATACTACAAAGGTGAAATTTTTCCGATGGGCGAAATTGAAGGTGATAGCCCGGAGGCTATGGCCGGAGCCTTGCCGCCGCATAATAAAATTTTATCAAACATTATTTTCGCTTTCCATGCAAAACTTAACAACAAGGGTTGTGATGTGTTTGGTAGCGACCAACAAATTTTTATTCCTGAAACGGGCCTTTATACCTATCCCGATATATCTGTTTTTTGCGGGTCGTTAATATATGAGAACTCCATGGCGTTAAAAAACCCACTATTATTAGTGGAAGTTTTATCCAAAGTAACCGAAGGATATAACCGGGGCGGTAAGTTTCAAATGTATCGTTCAATTCCAACGCTTATTGAGTACTTAATAGTGGATAGTAAGCAGGTATATGTGGAGTTATGGCGTAAAGAAAACGGCACCTGGCTGCTGGCATCCGAAACTTGGGATTTAAACCAAATCATAACGTTCAAAAGTATTGGTAATATTTTTCTGGTACAAGAATTTTACCACAGGGCTTTGGAAATGATGGAATACCAGCAGCAGTTGCTGCGATAAATACCATTTTGTTAATTCATTTTATAAAAAAGTATGTTCGTAGCTTTTGCACAACATTACCTTTTCGCCTAAAGTAATCCCTCTTAATCTAAGTCGTAATGAGAAATGGAGTAAACTTAAAACATACTCAAAACATTATAATAGAATAATCAATGCAGAGATAATTGAAGACCTGAGATAAAAATGTTTACAAGACTGGCGATGAGATATTATAACTCATTTAATAATTCTCTTGGACGGGCTTTTAGTTTGCCCTCTCTTTCCTGCTTTAGATTATCAACAGCCTGTTTAATTCCTTCCATTAATAAAGCCTTTTCATCCGAAATAGTGGTAGCCTTAACGTAGGATAAACCTTTTAGTACTTCCATCAAATGAACTGCTTTGCTATCTTTTATATCAAGTAAAACTTTCATAAATAAATTCAATTAATCCTAAATTGGAATGCTACTAAGGGTAAAACAAAAATCCCCCATGTGTTGATTGATTAGTGGTGTAATATCCAGATTATACATAGGGGATAATATTTGTGATTATTTTTATTTTACTTCAATTTCCCCCAACATATTCCCCGGCACCACCCACTGGTCAAACTCCTCAGGAGTAACGTATCCAAGCTTAACCGCCATCTCCTTTAAAGTGGTGCCGTTTTTCAGCTGTTCTTTCCCAGCCCGGCAAGCAACCCACTGAACAATTTAAGCGCATTTTCTACTACCTGAGCATTGCTCACAGGAATTTTTAAGTATGTCTTTCCTGTTTCATCGGTTTGCGTAAGCTTACTTGCCAGGCGCTGTACGCCTGCGGGATCGCTTAGTGTCTGTAGTAAACTTTCCATAAAACTTACTCCCTTTTGCAATACATCATCTTCGATAGTTGTTGCGGTAGTAGTAGCAGAAGCGGCAGGTAATTCTTCACTATTGGTTTCTTCCTCTTCAATCAATTCCGGTTCAGTAGCATTAGCAGGAGCTGCGGACATTTCTTTCTCACTAGTTCTTTCCTGCGCTTCATTTTTTATAGTCGCGGGTTGTTCTGCAGGTAAGCCTCCGGTAATGGATTCTACCGATTTCATAAACTGTTTAAACTTACTTTCACCCATGAATATACTGTTGTCGCCTCCATCTAAAATTCCTGCTGCTACTCCCTTTTTAAACTTCAATACTTCAAGCATCCGTTCTTCTATGGTGCCTTGTGCAACCAGGTTTATAATACTTACATTTTTCTTTTGTCCCATACGGTAAATGCGCCCAATACGTTGTTCCAATATTGCCGGGTTCCAGGGTATATCAAGATTTATCATATACGCTGCGGCTTGCAAATTAAGCCCCACTCCCCCGGCATCGGTCGATAAAAACACCCTGCAATTTGCATCCTGATTAAACTGTGTAAATAATGGCTCACGGTCTTTACTTGGTATGCCGCCATGCAGGTAAGCAAAACCAATTTCTTTTTCATTCAGCATTTGCGCCACCAGCCTTGTCATTCTTTCCCATTGGCTAAATATCACCACCTTTTCATCGGGCATAGCAATAATTTCCTCCAGTATATTATCCAGTTCGTCCAACTTGGTTTGATAATTTGTTTCCTGGTCAATGATGTAAGTGGTATCGCATACCATCCGCATCATATTTAAATTATTCAAAAGTTTTTGACGCTCTTCTTCCTTTAAAAATCCAACTTTCTTCCACCGGTTTACAAGCCTTGCCACCACATCAGCAAACTCTGTATGCAGTTGACTTTGCTGGGTTGTCATTGGCACAAAAAAGTTTTTATCCATTCGTTCAGGTAAATCTTTCAGCACTTCTTTTTTGGTGCGCCGCAACATCACATTTTTCAGCAGTTTGCCAATTTCATTCAAATCTTTATAGCCAACTACCTTACTTGTTTCATCTTTAATTTGGTGTTGTGATAAAAAATTATGCAGCGATCCAAGCAGGTAGGGATTTACTATCTGCATTATGGAGTATAGTTCTTCAATATTATTTTCGACCGGCGTACCTGTAAGCACCATGGCATACGTAGTTTGTATGCGTTTAATTTTTGCAGAAGTTTTAGCTCTCCAGTTTTTTATACGTTGCGCTTCATCCAGTATAAGCACATCGGCCTGCATGTTGTTCAGATATTCATAATCGTTTGCCGCAACCTGGTAGCTTACTATAAAATATTCATGTTTTTCGTTTGCATAAGTTGCCATGCGTGCAAGCAGGTTGCCCTCAACCACGCATATATTTTTGTTCGTGGTAAATTTTTCAATCTCATTTTTCCATTGATACTTTAACGAGGTCGGGCAAACAATAATGGCTTTGTTAATTTTAAGCTCATTGCGCATTACTTCGGTGGTAACAATTGCCTGTAATGTTTTACCCAGGCCCATATCATCAGCAAGTATACAGCGCCCGGCTTTTAAAGCAAACAGCACCCCGGCCAATTGGTACGGAAATAGTTTAGCCTTGCTGATACCCTCAATCAACGTGTTTTGTTTTTGTGACACTAAATCATTTCTATGCAGGGCATTTCGTTGATGAATAATAAACTCAAGCGCATCTTCGTAGCAACGGAAGTGCTCGTGCAGGTCGAGGGCCGATTTATAAAACTTTTCAAATTGCTGAAATGACTGCGCCTTTAGCACCAGATTTTTATCAAAGTATTCTGCAGCAAGTTTTGAAAAAGCTTTCTGTTCTTCACTGCCAATGCGAAGCTTTACTTTTCTTTCGCCCCGATAATATAAATAAACAGAACTGTAAGGAGCCGTATATGGTTGTTGCAATGCACGCCGAAGCGCCGGCTTTAAATTGATGTATAATAAAACTGCCTCAATGTGTTACAGGTGCCCAACAGGTTGGTTTTATAATCGGAACAACTGCAAAAGTTTAGTGTATTATCAGCACTGCGCAAGGCAACTTTATAACTGTTTTTAGAGTGCTGGCTGTATACATTATAGTTAGTAAAAACTACACCGTCGCCCGTTTTTTTTATAGTAAATTTTTCGTCTTCTGCAATTTGCATTCGAAGCGCTGTTTGCCATTCAGCATCGGTCATATCAGCGGGCTTGCGGTTAAGTGGAATGCGGGGTTTAAGTGGCTTTCGTTTGGCTTTTGATTTTATGTTGTGCTGAATTTGCGTGTTGCAATGTTACAACTGCTAAATAATTAGTACACCCATAAAATTTAAATGTTGATAATTCGAAAAAAGTTGTTTAAAAGATTCTATGTGCTGGATGCTATGGAGTGCAGTGTTATTGTTATTGAAGACCTGCGTAAACTAAACAATGCGCTCTTTATATTGTCGACCCATTTGTACGAAATAAGCGAAGGATTGAAGCAATATCCTTCTATTAAATTTTCGGACTTTGAAACCCACGTTAATGATGGCCAGTTGGTTTTTAGTTACACTTTAAAAGATGGTATAAGCAACGACCGGCCTGGTTATCTTATTTTAAAAAGAGAAGGCGTGGTTAATATGTTGGATAAGCTGTAGCGTTTTGCAACCTTACAATCGGCTTGCACAAAGCAGTGTTTAACCACACTTTTTTTCAGGCTTTTATAGGTAATTGATAACTTTGAAACTACAATGTATGTACCA
>JAJAYD010000265.1 GCA_026786345.1 Chitinophagaceae bacterium | reverse complement strand
GATATAAATGCATATTTACTACTACGGACAAACAAAGTAAAGAGAAGGCGCACATACTCAAGGCTCAAGGGCCAGAAGTAATTCATTGACCTACAAACGTTGATCCTGAAGATCCTAAAAGCTATTACTCAGTTTCAAAAAGATTGGCTACGGAAGTTCCTAACTCCTGGTATGTAAATCAATACGATAATCTTGCAAACAGGCTGGCGCACTATGAGCAAACCGGCCCTGAAATTTGGGAACAAACAGAAGGTAAGATTACACACCTTGTAGTTGCCACCGGTACTGGTGGAACCATAACCGGCACAGGTAAATATTTGAAAGAAAAGAACCCTGATATTAAAGTTTGGGCCATCGACTCGTATGGTTCGTTATTGACTAAGTATTTCAATACAGGCGAGATTGATATGAAGGAAGTGCATCCCTACATAACTGAAGGAATAGGTGAAGACTTTGTTCCTGAAAACTATGATATGTCGGTGATTGATAAGTTTGAAAAAGTTACTGATAAAGAGGGTGCAGTAATGGCCCGTAGAATTACAAAAGAAGAAGGAATTTTTATAGGCTATAGTGCGGGAAGTGCTTTACAGGGTTTAATGCAATTGAAGCACGAGCTAAAGAAGGATGATGTGGTTGTGGTTATTTTTCATGACCATGGCAGCCGTTATATAGGTAAAGTTTATAACGACCAGTGGATGATGGAAAGAGGTTTTTTAGATGTAAAATCCTTTGCAGACATTGTAAATGGAAGAGTAACGAAACGTTTGGTTACCATAGAGCCCCATAATACCGTTGCCGAAGCCGTTGAGCTGATGAAGAAATACGATATTGAACAAATACCTGTAATGAATGGTGAAGGATTGATAGGTGCAGTAAGCGAAGGTGGCCTCTTCAAGAAAATATTTAGCAACCCCGAGATAAAGAATGAAACCGTATCGAATGTGATGGAACCAGCCTATCCAATTGTATCGTTCGATACACCGGTTGAGCGATTGGGTAATTTGATTAATAAAGACAATGGAGCTGTACTGGCAAAAGATGAAAGCGGCAACTTTCATATCGTAACCAAATACGATGTAATCCAGAGCCTGGCAAAATAAAGCCGGCTCTCATTAATTCAACGTAACATCCACTGCACAAGACTGACCACCCAAAGGATGTGGGCCGAAAACTTCTTTTATTCAATTGATAAATAGATGGTAAGAAATATAGATCAAATGGGCAATGTTGTAGAGCTTGATGCATTACCAAAACGCATCATTTCCTTGGTGCCTTCGCAAACAGAGTTATTATATACTTTGGGGCTCGACGATGAAGTAATCGGGATAACAAAATTTTGTATTCACCCCGAACATTGGTTTGCAAACAAGACACGTATCGGTGGTACAAAAACAATCAATATTGAAAAGATTAAAAGCCTTCGACCGGACCTTGTAATTGCCAATAAAGAGGAAAATGTAAAAGAACAAATAGGGGCATTGCAAGAGTTTGTAACTGTGTGGTTATCCGATGTAAACAATCTGGAAGATGCATTAGACATGATTGAAAGAATTGGAAGCTTAACCGGCAGAAATGAGGCTGCCATTAAACTCGTACAACAGGTTAAACAATCCTTTGAGCAGATTGGTGTCAATGCTATAAAGAATAATGGCATCGCACAATACTTACCGCTTGAAAATGTTGAATCCATTGCCTCCACTGACCTCCGGCAGCATCTTTATCAGCCTATCAAAATCGCGTATGTAATCTGGAAAAATCCTTACATGACCGTAGGTGGCGATACTTTTATTGGGGACATGATAAGGCGTTGTGGATTTGAAAATGTATTTGAAGAACAGCATCGTTACCCCATAATAGAATTACAAGAGTTAACAGACCTTGACTGCAGGTTATTACTGCTTTCTTCTGAACCGTTTCCTTTTACTCAAAAGCATATTGATGCTATACAGGAACAATTACCCCAGGTAAATATTTTACTGGTGGATGGCGAAATGTTTAGCTGGTATGGCAGCCGGCTCGTACAATCAGCCAGCTATTTCAAACAATTAATTACCCAAATTCAAACGTTAATTAATAGCCCGGTGAAGGGCTTTAAATTAAGCCAATAAACCATCTGTTCATCTTCCTTCATTCCTCCGCAGTCCCCGCACAGTCTGCTTCAAACCAAAATTTAAATTACAAACAGCTTTCTCCTATTCTCATTGTTATTAACTTGAGTATGCAAGCATTCATCTTTTATGAGTTTTACCAAACTATCGAACGAAGCCCGCCTTACCAAAGATGATGCTCCCTCAAAAAAGAAACAGTTTTATACTATCAATACCTCGCTACGGTCTTATTTAAAACACCATGCAAGGGAAGTTAAATTGCCCGTTAGCTACGACGACCTCTACCGTATAACCTATTCCGTTCCATTAAAAGATAAGTTTGGCAACGATACTTTGTGGGAGAAAGCCGTGTACGACATGCGGGAGTGGGATTTTATAAGGGATGGATTGATTAAGATATATGCCATCCTGAAAACAGAAGGTAACCTGAGTTTTACAAAGCACCTGGATGTTGCCCGCATCGATTTTTGTGCCTTTGGAAATTCTAATCCGTTCAGGATACGAATTGTAAATAAGTACAATGATAACTACGATCATTTTTACATTAAAACAGCCGATGCCAGCAGGATATACGGGCTGGAACTGGAACACATGCTTTCGCCCAACCGTATTACCTATTTTACCCAGTACAACACTTTGGTCGAAGAACACATTCCCGGTATACCAGGCGACCTGTTTATACAGCAACATTTACAAGAACCCATGACCAACAAATTGCGTTTTGCCAAGGAATTTGTTAAGTTTAATGAGCGTTGTTTTTTGAGGTTGTTGGGCGATATGAGAAGCTATAATTTTGTAGTTGACATTACGCCGGATATAGAAGATTTTCAGTACCGGATCAGGGCAATTGACTTTGACCAACAGTCGTACGAAGGAAGAAAGAATTTATACCTGCCCCAATATTTTAAAGAGAACCGCCACCTGGTTGACCTTGCTTTAAAACTAATTGATAAAGATTCCATAGAGCAGTATCAAACAGAAGAAAGAACGATGATGGCCTTTAGGGTTGCAGAGTCCAGGTATCGTTTAATGCAGCTCTTCAACATAATGTGTAAGGATAATATTGCCCCGGCAGAAAAAATTGATCAACTGAAAAACGAGTTAAGCTCCTACTTTAGAAACCCTAAATTTCTACGGTGCGGGTCCATGGGCGATATCGTAAAAACCAACCTGAAACAAACGCTGTTGAAAAACCTTTCGCAAATTCAAATAGATAAAAAAAACAATATGGAATAGGTTCATTATGGTTTATCTACCTTATAAATCTTATAAAATTGACCATTATGTCCAATAATAAAACACTTGAAATTTTAGGGGAAAAGGCTGCCTACCTTTTAGAGCACGCCTGTAATACTGTTGACAAAAATACCTTACACCTGCCCTCCCCCGCCCATTTAGATGATATTTTGGTGGCAACCAATAGCAGCAACCAGGTATTAAAAAACTTTCAGCATTTATTAAATCATGGCCGACTTGCTAACACGGGTTATTGCAGCATTTTTCCGGTAGACCAGGGCATTGAACACAGTGCCGGTTCAGCTTTTGCACCCAACCCCATTTACTTCGACCCTGAAAATATTATACGTCTTGCCATTGAAGGGGGTTGTAACGGGGTGGCTTCCACTTACGGCGTTCTCGGCATCATGAGCCGTAAATATGCCCATAAAATTCCTTTTGTTGTAAAGATCAATCACAACGAATTTTTGAGCATGCCAAACAAGTACGATCAAACCATGTTTGGCACCATAAAAAATGCCTGGAACATGGGTGCCACCGCCGTAGGTGCCACCGTTTATTGGGGAAGCGAAGAAAGCGCCAGACAATTAAAAGAGGTAGCCGAGGCTTTTGAAATTGCACACGAATTGGGTATGGTAACTATACTTTGGTGCTACACCCGAAACAGCGGCTTTAAAGTGGATGGTGTAGACTATCATACCTCTGCCGATCTTACCGGACAGGCAAACCATCTTGGGGTAACTATTGGGGCAGACATTATTAAACAGAAACTACCCACCAACAATGGCGGATATCTTGCAACCAAACATGGCAAAACCAGCAACCTGGTGTACGAAAAATTAACCACGGATCACCCCATAGACCTGACCCGGTATCAACTTTTAAATTGTTATAACGGAAGGGTTGGACTGATTAACAGCGGCGGTGAAAGCAAAGGTGCCAGCGATTTGCAGGATTCGGTGATGACTGCAGTAATAAACAAACGCGCCGGTGGCATGGGTCTGATATTGGGCCGTAAGGCTTTTCAAAGGCCATTTAATGAAGGGGTGGATTTATTACATGCCGTTCAGGATGTGTATCTTGATGAGAGCATAACAGTAGCCTAACCAATGTGCAGCAAGAAGATTAGGTATAAAAAGGAAGCCGGTTTCTACTGCAAATTGTTTAAACGCATTTCATTTTAGTTTAGAATGCAAGGACTTAGTGCCATTGGTAACACAAAAAAAATATTGTTTATCTTCGGTCCCCCAATAAAAAAAGTATGAAGAAAGAAGAGGATTTTGATACTAACCTGGCAGGTGAAGAAGGGAAGGCTGGAGAGGTAAAACCACAAAGGTGGTTTAAAAGAATAAAGAAGGGAATTACTACCTCAACTGCTGAAAAAAAGGAGATTCCCGAAGGGCTTTGGACTAAATGCCCCGAATGTAATTATATATGTACCACAGCTGATTTAAGAGACACATTATACGTTTGTCCCAAGTGCAATTACCATCACCGAATAGGCAGCGAAGAGTACTACGAAATTTTGTTTGACGACAACGAATACAATGAGCTTTTTGACAATATCCGCAGTAAAGATTTCCTGGAATTTGTTGACCTGAAACCCTACTCGAAACGCCTTGAAGACATTTGGGCTAAGAGCGATCTGACCGACAGTATGCGGGTAGCCGTAGGTAAGGTGGAGAATAAAGAAATTGTAATTGCCTGTATGGATTTTGAATTTATCGGGGGTAGTCTTGGCAGTGTAATGGGCGAAAAATTTAGCAGGGCAGTGGATTATTGCATAG
>JAJAYD010000264.1 GCA_026786345.1 Chitinophagaceae bacterium | reverse complement strand
CACCACCACTTAACTGCGAAGGATAGTGATGCCCGCGGTCAGCAAGACCCACTTTATCCAGCAGGTCGAGTGCGATGGCTTTTATCTTTTTCTCTCCCCTTAGTTCAAGTGGAACCATTACGTTTTCCAGGGCAGTTAATGTAGGCATCAACTGAAAGTTCTGGAAGATAAAACCAACATACTGGTTACGCACCTGTGCCCGTTGATCCTCATTTAAATCATCAAGCCTTATATTATTTAACTCAATTACTCCCGAACTGGAACGGTCAAGCCCTGCACACAAACCGAGCAAAGTAGTTTTGCCACTACCCGATGGCCCTACGATTGACATGGTTGAGCCGGCTTCAACTGAAAAGTTTATATTATCTAAAACGGTTAATGTACGGCCTGCACTTTGATATGTTTTCTGTACATTTTGAATGTTGAGGATGGTGTCCAAAAGCTTTTAATTTATCTTGCTTAAATAGTGTGATCACAGTAAAAATAATTGATTAACAGATTGTATGTAGTGCGGGTTCAGCAAATTGTATATTCTTAACAGAAAGCCATGGAGCTTAAAAATTCATCTATGATAAAAATATTTTTTACCGGGCTAATAGCATTGAGTGTAGTAGCCGGTTGCAAGAATAAAGAAGCCTCAAAGGACTCTGCCAGGCAAGCGAAAAAAGAAACAGCAAGTGAAAACAAGGCTCCTGCAAGGACAATTTTATTCTTTGGCAATAGTCTTACTGCAGGGTATGGATTGGAGCCTGATGAAGCCTTTCCAGCACTAATACAACATAGGATAGATTCACTTGGCCTGAATTATACAACAGTTAATGCGGGAGTAAGCGGCGAGACATCTTCCGGAGGAAAGGGTAGAATTGATTGGATATTAAAAACGCCGGTGGATGTTTTTGTATTGGAGCTTGGTGCCAATGATGGCCTTCGCGGCATTCCTGTTACTGAAACACGTAAGAACCTGCAGGCGATCATTGATAGAGTAAAAACCAAATATCCGCAGGCTAAACTGGTGCTTGCCGGTATGCAGGTTCCACCAAACATGGGTGCAAAATATTCAACTGATTTTCGCACCGTGTACACCGAACTTGCAAAAGATAATAACATGTCCTTAGTACCATTTCTGTTGGAAGGAGTAGGAGGGGTAAGGTCATTGAATCAGCAGGATGCCATACATCCAAATGTGGAAGGAGCCAAAATTGTTGCGAATAACGTTTGGAAGATATTGGAAGAGGTGCTGAATTAATTGCGGATATGTTCTACCAATTGCCAAATGCTGTAAGGCAGGTTGTTTGGTATGTTCCCAACGATATTTAGTGCAAGGTTTTCAACGGCATCTTTAAAAGTGGCATGTGCAATTGCTATTGTTAACAGTTCAGTAAGCTGCTTTTTGATGACTGTATCTGCAGATGTGTTTTTAGGCATTATCTGAATTTATAACGGGAGACTGCAATTAGCTGACCAGCGTACTGCAAGTATAAGTGAGTGACCCTGAGATAAATTCAATGCAGGCTCCACGATACAGGCCAGGGTTGTTAATGCCTGCTATAAAAAACTTTTCAAACGTTACCTTTGCGCGTCTTAAAATAAAAAGTAAAAAGTAAAAAGTAAAAAGATGGATGCTTCCATAATTACCATTTTTAGTTTTGACTTTTTACTTTTGAATTTGAATCATGAAATACGAAAAAGAAATTAACCGTCGTAAAACGTTTGCTATTATTAGTCACCCCGATGCTGGAAAGACCACCCTTACGGAGAAGTTTTTGCTATTTGGCGGTGCCATACAAACTGCTGGTGCGGTAAAGAGTAACAAGATTAAAAAGCACGCTACCAGCGACTTTATGGAGATTGAACGCCAGCGGGGTATCTCGGTGGCAACCTCCGTTATGAGCTTCGAATACAATGGCATGCTCATCAACCTGCTCGATACTCCCGGACATAAAGATTTTGCTGAAGATACCTACCGCACCCTTACCGCCGTGGATAGTGTGGTGCTGGTGGTGGACAGTGTGAACGGGGTGGAAGACCAAACCCGTCGCCTGATGGAGGTCTGCCGCATGAGGGATACCCCGGTGATTGTCTTCATTAATAAAATGGACCGCGATGGTAAGAACCGCTTTGACCTGCTGGAAGAAATTGAGAATGAGTTGAAAATTTCTCTTCACCCTATGACCTGGCCTATTAATAATGGTAAAGACTTTAAAGGTGTTTACAACCTGCACGATAAAAGCCTGGTCCTTTTTGCCGCCAATACAAAAGGTGGTGATGAAAGTGTTGTCTCCATTGACGATTTAAACAGTGAGGTTTTGGATGAGAAAATAGGAGAGCGGGATGCCAATCAATTACGTGAAGATGTTGAATTGATTGATGGTGTATATGGTCCGTTGAATGAAGATGACTACCTGACGGGGAAAATTGCCCCGGTATTTTTTGGTAGCGCTGTAAATAATTTTGGTGTTAAAGAACTGCTGGATACATTTATTAAAATTGCACCCACACCCCGCGACCGCCAAACCAATGTACGGGCTGTAAGTGTTGCCGAGCCTAAGTTTAGTGGGTTCGTTTTTAAAATTCACGCCAACCTCGATCCCAAACACCGTGACCGTATTGCGTTCCTAAGAGTATGCAGCGGCAAGTTCGAGCGCAACAAATACTTCCATCATGTGCGCATTGATAAGGATGTTCGCTTTAGCGCACCTTATTCATTTTTAGCCCGTGATAAAGAGGTAGTGGACGAAGCCTATCCCGGTGATGTAGTAGGTCTTTTTGATACCGGTAACTTTAAGATCGGCGATACGCTTACCGAAGGTGAAGACTTTTATTTTACAGGTATCCCTACTTTCTCTCCGGAAATATTTAAAGAAGTGGTAAACAAGGACCCGATGAAAACCAAGCAACTCGAAAAGGGGTTGTTGCAACTAACCGATGAAGGCGTTGCCCAATTGTTTACCCAGTTTGGCGGAACAAAAAAGATAATTGGTTGTGTGGGAGAGTTGCAGTTTGAAGTAATTCAATACCGTTTGCTGCATGAGTATGGAGCCTCGGTTCAATTTAACAACCTGCCGTTTTATAAGGCTTGCTGGTTAACTTCAAAAGACGATAAAAAGCTGCAGGATTTTGCCCGTTACAAAATAGCCAATACCGGCGAAGACAAAGATGGCAACATGGTTTACCTTGCCCAGAGTGAATGGTTTTTGAATACGGAGAAAATCAATAATCCTGACATTGAATTTCACTTTACAAGCGAAATTAATAAATAGCTTTAACCTCTGCCAGACACTATTAGTGTGCCATACGCAAGCAATGTCGTTTACTTAAAAAATTTCACGCAAAGAAAAAAAAGGAGCCAAGAAGCAAAGACTAAACTTTTCTTCTTTTGAACCTTCGCGTTTTATTTCTTTGCGTCTTTGCCTTCCCGTCTGTTCAGGCGGGCGTGGGAGTTCACAACTTATAAGTAAACTTTATTGAATAAGGAAGATCTGGTATAGAGAAAAGAGCGTTAGCAATACTCATCAAAATGCATAATAAAAACCATGGCGGCATTTAAAATTCCCATCGAAATAAGGTGGAGCGATCTTGACCCGAACTTTCATGTAAAGCATTCAGCCTATTACGATTTTGGTGCTTATTGCCGTATGTATTTTTTTACTGAGACAGGCACCACCACCCAGCTTTTGCTCGAACATAAAATAGGTCCCGTGCTGCTTAGAGAGGAATGTGTTTTTAGACGGGAGTTGCATTTTGGCGACAAGGTTACCATCGACCTGAAATTAAAAAAGGCCAACGCTGATTACAGCCGTTGGACATTGGTGCATGAAATATATAAGAATAACGAAAAACTTTCTGCCGTCATTACAGTGGATGGTGCGTGGATGGATACTGCACATCGTAAGTTGGTAGCCGCTCCTGAATTTGCGCATAAAACCCTCGAAAGTTTGGAGTTTGCACCCGACTTTGAATGGGCGGATAAGAAGTAATGCCCAGGCAATTAATTGAAACGTTACCTATGGGACAATTAAGTGGTTTAGTCGGCTTGTATTTATGATATACTGTTAAAGGGATAAATTAGTGACTTGAATTTTTAGCAGAAGAACATAATACTGCACGTCATTGCGAAGAGGTACAGCCTGTCCCGATTTTTTTCGGGAACGCAGCAATCCTCTATTTTTTAATCGGTTTTCCTTCAGTGCAGGGGAATGCTTCGTGCCTCGCAATGACGAGGCGTAATACTCATCATTTTACCCTTTGCTAAGTATAGTTCCTCCGTCATCTCAATGGTATTGCCCTATGGGGTTATCTCCTTTGGTACGATCAGGTTTAACTGGTGCGCAAGCATTTCAGCCTTTACCTCCTTTACTTTTCCTTTGTATTCTCCATCTACCTGAAAGTGAACCTTATGGCCGGTGATGATGTGTACCGAACAACCTTTAATAATCTCTATGTTTTTTTTATTAAAGGGCTTTGGCTTGAACCACATTTTCAATATATCAAAAATGGCTAATTGTCGTATGATCACCACTTCAAAAAAGCCATCGTACAAATCTCCTTCGGGGTTAATAACAGCTCCCGTACCATATTTACTTGCATTGGCCAGCACCACCATAAAGGCATTTCTTTTAATAATATTATCCGCAGATTTGATGATTACCTGGATATGCTGTCTTCGCCACAAAACCCTGAAGGCAACTTTTGCGTAACCCAGTTTACCCCTCATATTTCCTTCTTCAAAATATTTAATGAGGCGGGCATTCAAACCTATATCACTCAGGTGCAGACAAATATCGTTTTCATTTATTTTAATGATGTCCGCACGTTTGGATTCGCCTTTCATTATTAAGGTCATCATATCATTAAAAACCGTTGGAATGGCCAGTTCTTTTGCCATACCGTTAGCGGAGCCTCCGGGTATAATACCCAAATGTATGTCGGAACCCATGATGACTTTAGCTACCAGGTTTACGGTTCCATCCCCACCCACAGCTACTACTTTTTTTGGGTTGAAAGTGTCAATTTCTTTTTTAATCCCAGCCTCATTGTTGCTGCCATTTAAGTGATAATAGTTCACATTGTCGGGCAGTTTTTCAAAGTAGGTTTTTATTTGAGTTTCAAAATCCTGCTTGTTTTTTCCTCCTGAATTACTATTGACAACAAATAGGATTTTTTGGGGAGATGGTTCCATTTTTTAAGTAGTTTTCTATTCTTTCTTATGATGCAAAGTAATGTGGTAAATAATTATAAGCCCGGCAACCAACCGCTTAGAGTAAAATTGAAAGAAAAATTACTCTATTGGCTTCGCCTGACCAGCCATCCTGTAGTAAAAACATACCACGGTTATGGCACAAGCACGCATTGTATGCTATTGGGTCATGTTTTAGACCTAAGCCCGTTACCACGAAAAAAATACAGGCAAAACATATGGACAAATTCGCTTGCATTGTTGCGAACTTTTATGGTTTCGGCCGTACCAAATAAATTAGTGAGGATTAAATGGGACAATAACTACATTGAGGCACGTACCGCAGACGATGGTTTTTTTAAGTTTGAATGGGAGCCCCAAAAAGATTTGGAACCCGGTATCTATAATGTTGAAGTAGAATTACCAGATCCACGGGGCGATAATTATCCCCTGCTGGCATGTAGCAATGGGTCTATCATTGTTTCACATGTCAATCAGTTTGCAGTCATCTCCGATATCGACGATACCTTCCTGATCTCTCATTCAACGAGCATTTTAAAGCGATTGTTTGTGTTGTTTACGAAGAATGCCCATAGCCGCAAACCTTTTGAAGGAGTGGTAAAACACTACCAGTTACTTGCTTATGCAGGCGCTGAAAAGAATGAACCCAATCCTTTTTTTTACGTCTCGAGCAGCGAGTGGAATTTGTACAATTTCATTCTTGAATTTTCAATGAAAAACCAGTTACCAGGTGGGGTTTTTCTTTTAAGCCAGTTGAAAAATTTTTTAGAAATATTTAAAACCGGCTCAAACAAACATGCAACCAAATTTATGCGTATAGCCAGGGTGATGGATGCTTATCCCGTACAAAAATTTATTTTACTGGGCGACGATTCGCAAATGGATCCGGTAATTTATGCAAGTGTGGTAGCGCATTTTCCAGGTAGAATATTGTGTGTGTATTTACGGCATGTTTACAAAAAAAATATCACCAATGTAAAAGAACTCATAGAGAAGATTGAAGCGGCAGGTGTGCCTTGCTGTCACTTTGTGCACAGCAGGGAAGCCATTGAACATTCGTATAGTATTGGCTTGATTAAACGGGTGCAGTAGCTAACACTAACTAATCATCGTTTGCATTTTTTTGAAGGCCGATAAAAATTTCCTGCTCCAAACCTTTCTTATGCAGGTGCAATAAATCAACAATTGGTTGAAGATGTGCGTATGCCTTATGCGAAGGCTGCAGGGTTAGCAATGATTGCTTATTGTACAAATTGCGGTTGCCATATTTTGCCAGTAATTCCGGTAAACCGGGAGGTGTAAAAAAGGAGGATCTTTCTCCCAGGTGCACATAGTATTCGTTTAAAAATATGTTGATGCCGGCAAAGTCTATATCGCCAAAATGGAGGTATGTATTTGGAATGTTACGGAGCCAATGCAACAGGTCGCCACTATAAGGATACCGGCAAACGAACAAGGGTTTTAAGTGTTTG
>JAJAYD010000263.1 GCA_026786345.1 Chitinophagaceae bacterium | reverse complement strand
GTGCCCTAACCGCCCTTACTTCGTCGTTGTGTATTGACATTATTGGTTTAAACCGTAAAGAGGAATGGGCAGAGAAAAAAAGAAAAAGCGTTCGCATGACGGTACATCTTGTAATGGCTGTCGTTTTTTTGCTGTGTGTACTGGTATTTAAATGGATCGACAACAAATCGATCATCGACATCATTTTAAAACTCGCCGGTTATACTTATGGTCCGTTGCTGGGTTTGTTTTCATTCGGTATTCTAACCAAACGAAGGTTACCGGAATCTATAGCCGTTACCATTGTAACACTCGTGGCACCTGCGCTGTGTTACCTCGTAGATGTCAATGCTGCTTCGTGGTTTGCAGGTTACCAGGTTGGTATTGAGCTGCTCATTTTAAATGGATTGTTTACGTTTTTAGGCTTACTCATCATTTCAAAACGAAACGATGGAACCCCAACGGACCTAACCGCTATTTAAGCCACGTTTCAATTTTTAACTTGTAGCAACCCAACCCTTACAACCGGGTTGCTAAGAAGCTGTTTAAATTTAATTTGAAACTTTGATTTTGAAACTGAAGATCCCATCCCGATAGCTATCGGGACTTCAGATGAAGTGCTCCCATTAGCAAACCTATCGTGTGGACACAAATGTTTGAAGTTCAGATTTTTAAATTTCACAAATAGAAAACGGCTAGTTGCTCCAGAGGAGCATCCTGTTTGTAGTAGATCTGAATTTGAAGTTCTTCGGCTACGTAGTTGCCGCCTATAATGGGAGTAATTAGGTAGCACCTACAGAGCTTGGATATTTATTTTTTGAATGATTTCTATAAACAGGATACTCTTACAGAGCAAAAAGAAAAAACAAAAAAGATGTGTCCACATGGTAGGTTAGCAAACGGGACGAAGAACCTATGGAAAACCGCTGTTGGTATTATAAGACCCGATTTTTAATCAGCTACTTAGGCCATGCAAAATATTTTTATATTTTTGGCTGACCATGATTGCGGACAACCTTATAAACCCACAGGCTGAAGCCTATGCCGATTATTTTTCTACACCTGAAAATGAACTATTAAAACAGGTAAATAAAGAAACCACAGAGCAACACCAACAGGCGCACATGTTAAGCGGGCACGTTCAGGGCAGATTTTTGTCTTTTATCAGCACAATATTGCAACCTAAATACGTTCTTGAGATTGGAACTTTTACCGGTTATAGCGCTTTGTGCCTTGCAGAAGGGTTACAGAAAGAGGGGGAATTACACACAATTGAATTAAGGGACGAAGATGCAGACACTGCCTTAAAAAATTTTATGGTAGCCGAAAAGCATAATCTTATTACATTACACCGCGGCAAAGCAATGGATATACTGCCGACATTACCCCATTTGTGGGATTTGGTATTTATAGATGCGGATAAAACGGGTTACATAGATTATTACGAAAAAATTATGCCGCGCTTATCCGATAAAGGTGTGATCGTAGCCGATAATGTTCTTTTTCATGGGCAGGTATTAGAGCAGCCACCAAAAGGCAAAAATGCCATAGCCATTCATGAATTTAATACCCATGTGTTAAACGATGACCGTGTGGAGCAGGTAATGCTAACAATAAGAGACGGATTACTAATAATAAAAAAGAAACAATGATAAAATTGTCAACGTTTATCACCACCCTCATTTTATTAAGTGCCTCATTAACAGCAGTTGCACAAAATGAAAATCAAAGAGCTGCCGAATACATTAAGCAATACAAGCAAATAGCAATAGATGAAATGGTCCGCACGGGTGTACCTGCTTCTATTACCCTTGCACAAGGTGTTTTGGAAACAGGCGGCGGGCAAAGCGACCTGGCTTCCATTGCAAATAATCATTTTGGTATCAAGTGTAAGTCAGGATGGAATGGTGAAACGTACCTACATGATGACGACGCTAAGAATGAATGCTTTAGAAAATATCCCACGGTTGAAGCATCTTTCCGGGACCATTCAGATTTTTTAAGATTACGCCCCAATTATGCCTTCCTGTTTAAATTAGACCCCACTGATTACGAAGGTTGGGCGAAAGGCTTAAAAAAGGCCGGATATGCTACCAACCCAATGTATTCACAAAAGCTTTTAAAAATTATTGTAGAAAACAATCTTCAGGAATATACACTTTTAGCTTTACAGGGAAAGTCTGCAAACGAAGCCCAAATTTTTACAGCTAAGAATGAGAAAGAAGCCCCAAAAGAAACAAGCGTAGAAGAATCAACTGAGTCTGCAAAGGTTATTGAAACGGTTGTTACTACTGCTTCGCAGGGTGACCTCAAACCAATGATACCTTCGGGCGGTGCAAATTATGAGGCTGGTAAAATCTTTGTGATAAATGATGCCAGGGTATTGTATGCCCCTGCCGGCACCTCACTGTTTGCTTTGGCCAACGAACATAACATTTCATATAAAAAGTTACTAGACTTTAATGACCTGCCTGAGATGGACATCATCAATAATGATCAATTGGTGTTTTTACAAAAAAAACCAAAAAGAGGCAGAACAGATATTCATATAGTTCAAGCCAATGAAAATCTGCACCAGATTAGCCAAACCGAAGGTATACAGTTAGCCAGTGTGTTAGAATTTAACCGCCTCGCAAAGGGAATGCAACCGGCCAGGGGAGAAAAGCTTTACCTGAAATACCCTGCACCCGCTTCTCCTAAATTAGCGAGCAATAGCCAAACACTGGCACTGGCAGCTACCGAAATGAGATAATTTTTAAGCGCTTCAATACCCATTCATGTCTTCAATTGTTGTTCACAATAAAACCTTTATTCCTTATTTGTCTGAGAAGGAAATTATTGAAAAGGTAAATGCCCTTGCTGCTCAGTTAAGCGAAGATTACCAAGATAAAAGGCCGTTGTTTATTTCCATTTTGAACGGCAGTTTTATGTTCTCATCAGATTTATTTAAGAGGCTCACCATCGAAGCGGAGATCTGCTTTATTAAACTCGCATCGTATAAAGGAACCAAATCGAGCGGACAGGTTATAACCGCCATTGGTCTTGATACCGATATTGCAGGCAGAAACATTGTTATATTGGAAGACATTATTGATACCGGTAAAACCATGAACCATTTTTTACCCCAGATATACAACCAACAACCACGCAGTCTTAAAATTGCCGTATTACTTCATAAACCTGAAGCCTCCGTTTATCCTCTACATATTGATTATACTTGTTTTACCATACCCAACAAATTTGTATTGGGTTATGGGTTAGATTTTGATGGCCTTGGCCGAAACCTGCCCGAGTTATACCAGTTACAAGAAAACTAATATCGATTTTCATTCCCTTTTATCTCGATTTAAACGGATCTGTCCTCTGATCAGCGGTCTTTACTTCCATTAATAAATACGCTACTTTTAGTAATTGTTTATTAGTGGAGCGTCTGGTTTGAATTTATAACTGGTTGAAAACAACTAACAAATTCAAATTTTCATCTTCATTAAAAGTGTTTTTAAAAAATTGAAGTGAAGCAAACCCTGATTGTATTTGCCCTCTTGCTTGCCAAAGCCTCTTTTTCACAATATTATCTTCGTGGAGAAGTTCGTGATGCTTTGAACCAACCATTGCAGGGAGTAAAAATCAACCTCTTCTCAAAAGGCCAATATCCATATTATAGTGGCTCATCCGGTGCTTTTGGCATTCCTACTTCACTTAAAATTGATACCATTACTATAGCTGCGGAAGGCTATGAATTATTGAAAACAGCAGTTGAAACCAGCAAGTATGCAGTTTTTAATCTTAAACCAACCGAAACCATTTCCAACGCTTCACATGTTAGGTTATCATCTTTTACCAAAGATTTTCTTAACCCTAACAAGCATTACACAAATGTGCAGGGCGAAAGTTATTCGAACACCATTGAAAACATCTTTATAGAAACCAAACAGTTTCCTGAAACTGGCTATGCAGTAAATGTGGATCGTGCCTGTTACAGCAACATTCGGCGGTTTTTAAATACCAGGACAAAGCCGCCGGTAGATGCAGTACGCATTGAAGAGATGCTAAATTATTTTAATTTTAGTACAGAACAAACGCAACCAACCTCAACTTTTAGTGCCAATACAACTTTAACCTCTTGCCCCTGGAATGCTGAGAACCAGTTACTCTTTATAAACCTAAAGGCAAAAAAGATCAACCTCGACAAAACACCCCCTACCAATCTTGTTTTTCTGATTGATGTGTCCGGCAGTATGGATATGCCAAACCGCTTGCCATTGGTGCAAAGTGCTTTTAAATTACTGGTTGAAAATTTAAGAGGTAAGGATACGGTTTCTATAGTAACATATGGAGGTACGGTAGCCATTGCATTGCAACCAACCAGTGGCAATAATAAGCTTACTATAATCCAGGCAATTGAACGTCTAACACCCAATGGATCCACACCCGGCGAATCGGCTATACGGGTAGCCTATAAGGTTGCCAAACGAACATTTATTAAAGGGGGCAATAACCGTGTAATCCTTGCGACCGACGGCGATTTTAATGTTGGCCAGACAAGCGAAAAAGACCTTGAAGACCTGGTTAACCAGGAAAGGAAATCAGGAATATATCTGACCTGCCTTGGTGTTGGCATGGGTAATTACAAAGACAGCAAGCTTGAGGCGCTGGCTAAAAAAGGCAATGGTAATTTTGCTTATATCGACAATGAGAAAGAGGCAGAAAAGGTATTGGTTGAGGAGTTTTCTCAAACTTTGTACAACGTAGCTTCTGATGTTTATCTGAATCTTACATTCAATCCTGATTTGGTAAAGGAATATAGGTTGATTGGTTTTGAAAATAAGCTGAGTACTCTTGAAGACACGACCGGTGCTTTAGAAGGTGGAGAGGTAGGTAGCGGACATAGGTTGTTAAGTGTTTTTGAAATTACGCCGTGGTATAAAATTGATAGCCCGGCTATAAAACCGAATGAACTGTTAGCTAAAATAAACCTCAATTATCAGCTACCTGGCGAAAGGGAAGTAATGTTTCAACAAATTGACGCTAAGAATAATTTTATACCATTTACTGCAACCGATTCTTGTTTACGATTTGCCACTTCGGTTATCATGTTTGGAGGTTTGCTAAAGCAATCACGATATTACAAAAATGTTGTTTGGGATGATGTTTATACACTGGCATCTTCGTCGGCCAATAGTAGCAACCAGCTACATACCGAATTTCTTGAAATGGTTCAAAAAGCAAAAAAGATATACGGTAACAACAAAAAGAAGTGGTAAAAATTTAATGTTCCTGAAAGCCGTTGGTTGCATTATTCTTCTCCAGTTGCTTTACAATTATTGAGGCTAATATTCCCCCGGCTATATACATACCTACAGTTAGCAACTTCTTTTTGGCAACACCATTGTGTTCCGTTGAAAAATAATCTTCTTTGGGTTGAAGTAAAACAGTACCTACACCCACACATAAACCCAATGCTGCTCCTTGTATAATTGCATTTTCTTTATTGTCACCAAAAAATCCGGCAATGGCATTGGTTGCCTTTTCACTTACGGCATCAAGCAATTGGGTTACATCAGTATCGGGTACATTCAAATCTGCTTTATCGGCCAGCTTAGCTATAGTCTTTCTACCTAAGTCCTGAAACCTCGGTGCATTCTGATCGAATATGCGAATGATCTTATGTAGTAAGTTTAATGGACTTTGCTTTGCCAATTCATCCAGTACAGATGAGGTTGAGTTCATATGATGTATGTTTTATGAGAGGTTATCAATGCTAACATTCTACCCTAAAAATACAATGCCAGTCCACAATTGAGCCATCCATTTTTGCTTAAGTATTAAAGAAAAATAAAATTGGCGTAGTCAGTTTAAAACTGCTACGCCAATTTAAAAAAAATAAGGCTGTACTTAATTAAATGCTTCTTTTATTTTATCGAAAAAGCTCTTCTCACTTTTATCCGGATGAGGTTTGAAATTGTTAGAATCGTTAAGTGTTTCCAACATATTTTTCTCATCATGACTTACATTTTGAGGTGTCCAAACATTCACATGGATCAATTGATCTCCTTTTGAGTAACCATTTACCTCTGGAAATCCTTTACCTTTTAGCCTGAAGATTTTGCCACTTTGTGTACCTGCCGGAATTTTAATCTTAGCCTTTCCATCAATGGTAGGTACTTCTACCTGTATGCCAAAAACGGCATCGGGAAAGGTAATGTACAAATCGTAAGCAACATTCAATCCATCGCGGTGCAGATTTGGATGTGCTTCCTCTTCTATCAGAATGATCAGGTCTCCTGCCGCTCCGCCTCTTTCGCCTGCATTTCCCTTTCCGCTTAAACTTAGCTGCATGCCTTCCTGCACACCGGCCGGTATATCCAATGTAACCGTTTCTTCACCATACATTCTACCCTCACCTTTACAAACGCCACACTTTGTAGTTACCGTGCTACCTTCTCCGTTACAGGTTGGGCAGGTTGCAACCGTTTGCATTTGGCCAAGAAAAGTATTTTGCACCCTTCTTACCTGTCCGCTGCCATTACAGGTTCCGCAGGTTTGTATACTGTTTTTATCTTTTGCCCCATTACCTCCACAAGTGTTACAAACTATGTATTTTTTAACCTTGATATTTTTTGATACCCCCTTTGCAATCTCCTCGTAACTCAGCTTTAATTTAATCCGCAGATTGCTACCTCTTTGGCCGGTTACTCTTCTGCCACCCGTACGGCTACGTCCGCCTGCGCCGTTAAAAAAGCTCCCGAAAATGTCTTCGCCAAAAATGTCTCCAAACTGACTGAATATATCTTCCATGTTTGATCCACCGCTAAAGCCACCGGTACCGGGACCAAAGGCAGCATGACCATAACGATCGTATTTAGCTTTTTTATCAGTATCGCTTAATACTTCATAAGCTGCAGCGGCTTCTTTAAATTTCTCCTCAGCTTCTTTATCACCAGGATTACGGTCAGGGTGAAATTGCATCGCTACCTTTCTGTAAGCTTTCTTGATCTCATCTGCAGCAGCATTTTTGCTAACACCCAGAATCTCGTAATAATCTCTTTTAGTTGACATAAAACCCGTCCCTTTTATACAGAAATATACAATAGATGACCGCAAAAGGCTGTCATCGTTTTTAAATTTACTTACCTACAATCACTTTAGCGTGCCTGATAATTTTGTCGTTCAGGTAATACCCTTTGGTAACTTCATCAACCACTTTTCCTACTAACGCAGGATTAGGAGCTGGTATTTCAGTAATGGCATCATGTTTTTCAACATCAAAGTCTTGCCCTATACTTTCCATTGATTTTAAACCTTTGCTCTGTAAAATATTGCGAAGTTTGTTAAACACAATAGAAAGCCCCTCTTTAATCTGCTGAACATCGTCGGTGGTCTGCAACTGCTTTTCAGCTCTTTCTGAGTCATCCAATGCATCTAACAGCGAAACAATAATTTCCTTCCCTGCCGTTTGCATCAACTCCAAACGCTCTTTTGCTGTCCTTCTTTTAGCGTTATCAAATTCTGCAAACAGTCTTAGATATTTGTCTTTTTGTTCTTGCAGTTCGGCTTTTAATTTCTGCGTTTCATTATCTGCGTTCTCTTCATCGTCGCCATTGGTCATTGGGTCGTTTAAATGACTTGTGCCTGGTATATTATCATCAGAATTTATATTCATATCAATGTTGGCCCCGTTACCATTCATAAAACTGTCATTTTGCGGCATATCTTTTTCTTCCATTATTTAAAATTTTTGGCAAAAATAGAGGTCAAACTCTATTCCAAAAGTTGTTAGATAGCCAAATTGACATTTTTAAAAAAGGGTACAAGCCATAATTGAAAATTATCTTTACTACATGACAAAAGTGATTTTGAATAAAAAAATAAGTGCAAGAGTTGCAAACGGGCACCCGTGGATTTACGGAAATGAAATTAATAATGTGACCGGCGATCCCCTTCCCGGAGCTATTACAGAAGTATTCACTCACGATAACAAGTTCATAGGCAAGGGTTACATGAACCCCAAGTCTCAAATTATGGTTCGTTTGCTAACGCGAAAAAAATCGGAGGAGATTGATGAACAGTTTTTCTATAACCGCATTTTAAGTGCCTGGCAATACCGGCAAAAAATTGGTTATACCGAAAATTGCCGGTTGGTTTTTGGCGAAGCTGATTTTTTACCTGCACTTATAATCGATAAGTTTAACGATTACCTGGTAATACAAACGCTTTCGCTTGGGATGGATTTTTGGAAAGATGCTATTGTGAAAAGCCTTCAAAAAATATTTTTTCCAAAAGGAATATATGAGCGTAACGATGTGCCGGTAAGAGAACTGGAGGGTTTGCCTCAACAGAAAGGCTTTTTGTCTGCTCCCTTCGATACCAACATCACCATAAATGAAAATGGTTTTAAATTTTTTGTCGATATAGAAAATGGCCAGAAAACAGGCTATTTTTTAGATCAGCAAGACAACCGCCGGGCTATTAAATCGATAGTGAAAGGTGCAGATGTTTTAGGCGCTTTTACCTACACCGGAACCTTTGAAATTCATGCTGCTGGTTATGGAGCCAAAAAAGTTACCGGTATAGATATTTCGGAAAATGCTGTAAACCAAGCTAACAAAAATGCTGCGCTCAATGACCTGCAGGATATTTGCAACTTCACCTGCATGAACGCTTTTGATGCACTGAAACAATGGGGCAAAGACGGGCCTGCATACGATGTGGTAATGCTGGACCCACCAGCTTTTACCAAAAGCCGCGAAAACATTCAGAAGGCTGTTACCGGCTATAAAGAAATAAACCTTCGTGGAATTAAACTGATTAAGCCGGGTGGATTTTTAGTTACCAGTAGCTGTACCAACCTGGTTGGGCCCGATCTGTTTTTACAAACCATACATAACGCAGCTAAAGACGCAAAGCGAACCTTACGACAGGTAACTTTTAAAGCCCAAAGCAGCGATCACCCGATTATATGGGGAATGGAGAATACCAATTACCTGAAATTTTTGATTGTTCAGGTACTTTAAGTGAATTCGCATTTGCGGTGGATAGGCAACAATATGTAAGACACTTTACTGGCTGTCCGATTAATAAAGAGGTATTTCTTTAAGGGCACGACAATATTTTATTATAAAACGTTGTTTATAATATAATTAAAAAAAAAACGTTTATGCCAACCCTTGCATCCATTCAAAATTTGCGGTACAGCTTTTTACTGGCTTCTTCCAGAGTTGGTTTGTTACAGCATTTTAATTTCGACCTCCGAAAAAAATTGAAGGGACGAAGCTTTGTGTTGCCAATTTCGGATGGCATAGGCTATCAAAACCTGGTGAGTACCGAACCCTGGGCTACCGAATTGTACAAAAAAATATTATCAAATTTTGAGGGAAGCTTTATTGATGTGGGGGTAAACAATGGGCAAACTATTTTAAAGATTGCTTCCATCAATCCAAAACAGTCGTATATAGGTTTTGAACCCAACCCCGTTTGTTACAACTACTCCCGTAAATTAATCAGGAAAAATAAGCTGACTTCCTTTTCACTGATACCTGTTGGACTTCATTACGAAAGCAAAATTGTTGAGCTGTATCATGACACTGAGTTTGCATCAGGCGCAAGTATGTTATCTAATTTCAGGGTGAAAAAAGAACGGTATAACCAGGTTCAAAATGTGTCAGTATTGGCTGGCGATAAGGTTTTGGAAGACAAAAACATTTCAGCCATTTCTATCATTAAGGCCGATGTTGAAGGGGTTGAACTGGAAGTAATGATGGGTTTAAAGCAAAGCTTATCAAAATTTAAGCCGCTCGTTTTATTGGAGATCCTGCCGGTTTACAATACTTCGACAGAAAATGGCCGGTTTAGAAAAGAGCGCCAGGATCAACTAATAAATTTAATGACCGGCCTTGACTACCAAATGATGCTGGTAAACGAAAAGGCCGGTACGCTGTCCCGGCTACAATCTATAGAGGTACATGGCGACATGAGTAAA
Source organism: Chitinophagaceae bacterium (assembly GCA_026786345.1). Classification (GTDB taxonomy): domain Bacteria; phylum Bacteroidota; class Bacteroidia; order Chitinophagales; family Chitinophagaceae; genus Segetibacter. The sequence continues at coordinate 2,975 of JAJAYD010000263.1, read as the reverse complement.
ACCAATTACCTGTTTGCCCATAAAAAATGCCTTTCCAAATTGGAAAATATTTTTACAATACAATAGCTTTCTCACAACACCAGCCATCACCTATAAGCTTAATGGAAATAAAAAACCAGAACGATTAAGTTCTGGTAAAGAAATACTAATGAGTTTATCCCTCTTGTTATTTAACCACCTGGAACTTACCAGATTCAACTATTCGACCGGTTTTATCGCGAAGCTGAAAAATATAGACACCCCTATAAAAATCAGTTAAGGGTATAGAAGTTTTAGACGTCAGCGATGTTGTTTCTGAAACTTTTTTACCTATGAAGTTATAGATCTGCAAAACATAACCCTTATCGAAAGACTTTCTAAACTCAAAATTTATTTGCGAAATGGCAGGATTGGGATAGAACTTTAGAACCTTAACCTGGGTTTCACCTGAAGGCAAAATCAGTTTGGCCGATTGAGCAGACACAAATAAACTTGCGCAGATGAATAAGGTTAGTAAAAATGGTTTCATGTAAAGTTTGTCCTATAAATTTAAAATTAGTGCTTTAGGTACATATTACAAAAGTTTAGCCAGAAATATTAACAATCAGATCCAGCTAACTTAAAACTTTAAATTTCAACGGTTATAAATCTTCGATCCTGGATAAAATTTTCTCGAAATCCGGTTGATCTCCCGGAGATGCACACTCCCCGGCATACTGCACAATTCCTTCCCCATCTATCAAAAATGCTGCTCTTTTACTTACCCCTCTCATTTCAAAGGCTGGAAAAATTTCGTATAGGACTCCGTAATTTTCAGACACTTCTTTATTAAAATCGCTTAATAAAGTAAAATTTAATTGCTGATCATTTTTAAACTTGTCTAATACAAAAACCGAGTCGATTGAGATAGCGATCACATCGGCATTAGCGTTGTTGTACCGGGCAAGTTGGTCTCTTACACTGCATAACTCGGCAGTACAAACACTGGAGAACGCTAATGGAAAAAACAATAATACAACGTTCTTTCCCTTATAATCCGATAAGGAAACTGGTTTTTTATCGCTGCTGAATAATGTAAAGGCCGGTGCTGTATCTCCTGGTTGAATGCTCACTTATCGATGGATTGTGTTTAAAATATGAATGATATTGATTAAACGCAAAACCTTTAAAATGGTTGCCCAACAATTTAAAACAACCAGGTGGTCTAATAATTTAAAACCTGGGACAACGAACGGCATTCCTTGAGCTGTTATCTCTCTCAAAAAAGCCTGCATAGGTAATGGATAATTCCATTCCTCCCCTGCCCTGGCTGGCCGTCTTTAATTCAGAAACATTTACATCGTAGCTTAAGGCTATTGCAAACGGTTTATAGTCCAGCTTTATAACGGGTATTAAAGCATCCTTCCACCTTAAATAAGTACCAAGGTGCAACGTGTAAGCAGGGCTTTTTATATCGTCGCCTATTTTGTAAGACAAGGTGGCGCCGGCAATAGTTTCATTATAACTACCCTGTACATTATGGTCGGCCTGTACAGTAAAATAGGAGTATTCGTTGATGGAAAACCTGGCACCTGCAGAGGCTACCCATTTGGGACTTAACTCAATGGTGGGGTTACTGTAAAATGAGTTTTTAGGACGATTAAAATGATGGTAAGCCAACCCGATAAAATAATTATCAGAACTGCGGTCACCCAGTGATGAGTTAAAACTCATGCCCACACTTCCATCTAAATAGGAATAGTTGCCATTAACGAAGGTTTCGCCATCAGGCAGCCCGGGATTATAACCGTTTCCATCAAAATGGTTATTGGTAGTAATCTTGCTTCTGTCAATTCTACGCTGAACCAATCCACCCATAAATCCTAATGAGATGTACTTATTTTTTTCAGCACTTAACGCCTTATGATAGTTGATGGCCGGTAAAATATTGGTGGTAGTAAAATTGGTAGAGCCCGCCTTGTCGTATACCACCTGCAACCCGGTGGTTATAAAATCGTTTTCGTGCCCAATGGGCGACTTATACTCCATGTTAAACGACCCGGTTTTATAGGGTACCGTAACACTGCCCCACTGGTTTCTATAAACACCTTGTATACGAATATCGCCTTCAAAAAGGCCGGCAAGCGAAGGATTGCGCAACAAGGGTGTTTCGAAAAATTGAGAAAAATGTATATCCTGCGCAGACAACTTTATGCCTGGCAGAATGGCGATAAAAAAAGCAAAGGCTGTAAAACGGGATATTTTGAGCATAATAGGGCAATTGGACTCCTTTAATAACGCAAACAAAATAGTTTTATTGAATGACGGTGATATTTCGCCTTATTTAAAAGATAGATTACTGTTCCAGAACATCTTTTACCTGAGAAGTGTAGCCCACACTACCTGCTTTCAGGCCCTTGCCATAGCCTCTTTAACCGGATGCCATTTGAAATTTAACCTTATCCTTTTCAAAGAAACTTTTGACGCTGCCTTTCAAAAATAGCAAAGTAATTTTTAAAATTGTAGTACGCTGGTTTGTAATGGAAATTATTCTGTATCAAAACGGTCAACCGTGTGGATACCTTTTAGTTGCTGAAGCCGTTCCACCAGTTCCTCCAGTTCTTCTTTATCGTGAACAAACACCTTCATGGTGCCTTCAAAAAGGCCCTCACGGCTTTCAATGGTCATAGCCGAAATATTTATCTTTAACTCACCCGAAATAACGTTGGTAATCTTGTTCACCACGCCAACATCATCCCTTCCAATAATTTTTAACCTCGTTAAAAAGCTGATCTCTTTATTTTTAGCCCATTTGGTTTTTACAACCCTGTGTCCATAATTGGCCATGAGCCGGGGGGAGTTTGGGCAATTGGTTCTGTGGATAATGAGCCCCTTGCCGGTACTAACAAACCCAAACACATCATCGCCAGGTATGGGATTGCAGCATTTGGCCAGTGTGTACATTATTTTATCGCTGCTTTCTCCAAATATAATGAGCTCCGAATCCTTTTTATTGT
>JAJAYD010000262.1 GCA_026786345.1 Chitinophagaceae bacterium | reverse complement strand
TCCTGCAATCTTTTTTACACGTATGTGTATTAAAAGTGGGCAAACTCACGTTTTGTTAACATGAAAATCAAAAATTTAATGCAACGCATTGTACATGTCGATGGTCTTACAAGAAGAAGCAATAGATAATAGTTTGGTGTGACATAATTCATCAAATGCAACAAAAATTTTCAATGCAAATGGAAACAACTTTACTTAACAATCCTACATCAGTTCACCCAAACTCCGATTGGTATTCAGAAGAATTTATTAGCAACAGCCTTGTTGGTTATCTTAAAGAAAACGGCTATAAAATTCACAAGGATCTTTATAATAAAATGCCCGATAAGGTTGATACCATCATCATTGCGTCAAAATTTTTCAGCAAAGAAATTATTGAGGTAAAAGGCTACCCGGCGGAGTTTTATAAAACCAGCAATAAGGAAATACCTAAAAATAACAGCACGGGGTACCATGCAAAAAAATGGTTTTCTGAAGCATTGCTCAACTCGTTTGTAAACTTTGGAAAATACTATTCAAACGATTCGGCGGTGGTTGCTATGGCGCTTCCAAATGTTGACCGGTATTTAACTATTATCGAAAAAGTGGAAGAGTATTTCTCCATGAACAATCTCTATTTTAAAATTTACCTGGTAAATCAGGATGGCCAGGTTGAAGTGTCCAATCTTAATAAAAAATTTACAAAGGATGCTGCATAAAAGCATTCCTGCCTTAAAACTCATCTCACGTGTAAAAAGCCGTTTCAGTTTGAAATGGCTTTTTCTTTATATTCAACTTGCAGAAATAGCTCGTGTAACAATACTGGTCTTTCATTAGCTCAACGTTCGGCAGAAAACTAAAAAATTATCATTTCAATACACACTATGCAAAAAACAGCAATCGTTTGCGGTTTATTTATTGTATTGGCATTTGGTTGTATCCGACCACCGTATTATGCTACCAACAAGGTTTATAAAAAGCAGGCAAAAATGTTTGCCGATACTCTTAAAAGTAATCCTGCAATTATTCCCGTTGGTGATATCGCTCCTGCATCGTGGGTAGGCACTACCAACTTTAATCTTCGCAAACCCAACTTTGTAATCATACATCATACCGCACAAAACAGTTGCGATCAAACGTTAAAAACCTTTACTTTGGCCAGAACACAGGTAAGTGCACATTACGTTATTTGTAAAGACGGCACCATACATCACATGCTGAACGATTACCTACGTGCATGGCATGGCGGTGCAGCCAAATGGGGAAGTTTAACCGATATCAACTCCTCTTCTATAGGCATTGAACTGGACAATAATGGGTTTGAAACTTTTGGTGAACCGCAGTTAAAATCGCTCCTGATTTTGCTTGACACCCTAAAAACCCGGTATAAGATTCCCGTTAATAATTTTATTGGTCACGCCGATATAGCTCCTACCCGAAAAAACGATCCCAACATAAATTTTCCCTGGCAAACGTTGGCGCAGAAAGGATTTGGTTCCTGGTACGGCGATACCTCCAGTCTTGTCCTGCCCGAAACTTTTAACACCGTGCAGGCTCTTAGAATTATTGGTTACGATACGAAAGATTCGGTGGCTGCAGTTCAGGCTTTTAAGCGACATTTTTTAGCCGATTCAACAATGGGTTTGCAGGAACCCGGTAAGAAAGTATTGTACGATGTTATGCTGAAAGCTATGTAACCAATTTCCTTTATAACGAAATAGTAAAAAAGTACCCGCATAAAAAATGGGCTGCATCAAATAAATGAGCAGCCCATAGGTCTGTACATAGAGTTTGTTACTTACTTATAGCTTTCTTTTAAAGGTTAGCACAGTGGTGTTTCCCTGTTTTAATTCCAGCATATCATTAATGATGTTGTAGTTGTCAACTTTAACCAGGCTGTTTAAAAATGCACTTTCATCATAGTCGTTACAAGCCATTTTAGAAGTACGTATTTTTGGGTTTACCTTAATATCGTTTCCACTAAAATTAAAGCTTCCACTCATACTGTTACAGCCAGTGTTACCTGTAAAAATTCCAAGGTCAGCCATTATTTTCATCTCAGGTACACGTTGCCAGTAATTGAATGGCTTATAAGAAGCTTGTATGGTTTGCCTATAGGCAGCAGTATCAAAAAAGTGAGTTGAGGTGTCATAAAGTTTACCACCGAAATCCTTTTTTGTAGATGCTGTTTGTTCTGGAGTTGATGTTGTAGACATCGCAGCTTGCGTACTGCTGTCCATGCTGTTCATCATAGTAGTATCCACAGGTTTCCATGTTTCGGCGGCTTTCCAGCTACCATCGGGTAACATCATGCCAGCCAATTGCCAGTTTCCGTTCATGCCTGTGTCGTGGCTGGCTTTGTAGCTCCAATCTCTGTTTGTGCTACCATCGTTTGTAGTGGTTGCAGCCATTCCGTTTACTTGCACGTTAGATACACCAGGTGTAGTTACAGGTTTTGTACTGCTGCAATAAGTAAGCAATATGCTTAGAGGTAAAATAAATAATATCCTTTTCATAGTAGTAGGTATTTTACTTTCGGTTAGCCATTTCCATGCCAGTATACTGTTGTTAACAAAGCTTTTTAAAATAGCAATTAAACTTTTAGCGGTTTCTCCCAATCATTATTTTCTAATGGTTTGTCTTTCAAATTGTAGCCTTGCCGTAAATGGTATAATATTCTAATTAAATATTGTTATTCCGTTTTAAGGTTTCCTTACCCTTACAAGAGTTTCCATCAACAAATAAATTATTTTTAAGAATGATCAGGTCTGTAAGAAAAGGAATCAAAAAAAGTTGGGCTACCGCCACGCTGCTATCATTGGAATTGTTGGCGGTAGTAGCCATATTTTTTATTGCGCTTTTTGCCTTTGTTATGACAGCACGTATGGTTTTTTTAACAAAGAATAGCTGGTTCGATACAAATGCATTTAGATTTTTGGCTGATCATGTAAATGATGTAAACACCAACATTATGCAGGGCTTTTCCTTTTTAGGCACGCATTACTTTCTTATACCTGCCAACCTGCTACTGATTGGTTACTTTCTTATAAAAAAACACCGCTGGTATTCTATAAAATTTCCAGTGATTGCGCTTGGCAGTTTATTACTTATGTTTTTACTAAAGACTTTCTTTGGAAGGCAACGCCCATTGGTACCCTTATTAAGTGAGGCGAGGGGGCTAAGTTTTCCCAGTGGGCATGCCATGATGAGTTTGTCGTTTTATGGCTTACTGATCATCATGACTTATAAGAGTAATCTTGCTCCAGCCGTTAAGTGGCTTTTGATTGCCATGCTTGGTTTGTGTATTGTATTTATTGGGATTAGCAGGGTGTATTTAAGGGTGCATTATGCAAGCGATGTTTTGGCTGGTTTTACTTTGGGTTTAATGTGGTTAATCTTGTCTGTATTCATCCTTGATAAAATAGAAAACATTAGTAAGAAGCAAATAAAAGTTGTTGGCGAACCACAGCCCGGTCTGGTACCTTAAAACCCCTTGTATGGGATTTCAAATAAACTTTTAGACATCTTTACAATTTTATTATCCGCTGCTGGCGTAAAATTTGAATTACAGCGTTTATACCATTCTTACATTATGAACCGCCTTTTATGTTTAAGCTGCCTCTTTGCGGGCTCACTCTTATTTAATGCCTGCAGCACCTCGGGGCCATCGGGTTTATTTGGAAAAAAATCGCCACACGAAATTTATGGCGATAAAATTACCGCAGCAGGACTGCAGGAAACCTCACTTGGAAAGCAATGGTTTTCTGCAGCTATTCAAAGTTTAATGTCACCATTGCAAATTACACTACCGTACAAGGAAACAGGCTACTTTTCAGCTAACCGGCCATCGGCAATGGGGATTATTTTTACTGCCCGAAGAGGTCAGAAAATCATTGTTAACTTAGAAAAGAAACCTGCGACCGGCTTTGCATTGTACCTCGATTTTTTGCAACCCTCTACCCCGTTAAGTAACAAACCCAGACTTTTGGCTTCAGCGGATACATTGCTCTCCACCTTAAACTATGAAATAAAAAACGATGGTAGTTATCAACTCCGGCTTCAGCCTGAATTACTAAAAGGAGGTGAATACACAATAACCATAACCACCGGCCCTTCGCTGGCTTACCCTGTGGCTGCCAATGCAAAAAGCTACATAGGTAGTTTTTGGGGAGTGGGCCGCGATAACGGAACAAGAAAGCATGAAGGGATAGATATTTTTGCACCCAAACGAACGCCGCTAATAGCTGCTGCTGCCGGTACTGTTACAAGAGTTATTGAAAATAACCTGGGTGGAAAGGTTATTTTTCTGCGTCCGGATGGCAGGGATTATTCGTTGTACTATGCCCACCTCGACGAGCAAATTTCACAACCCGGTCAGTCGGTTATTGTGGGTGATACTATAGGTCTTGTAGGTAATACCGGCAACGCAAGTACCACATCCCCCCATTTACATTTTGGAATTTACACCAGTTCAGGTGCCGTGGATCCATTTCCTTTTATTGATCAAAAAATTAACCCACCACCAAAAATTACCGCAAACACTGATCATTTAAATAAGATGGCAAGGACCAAAAAAGAAGTGGGCTTGTATATAGGCCCCTCAACCAGTTCGACCCTTTTTTACAGGCTTCCAGCCAATACAGTTGAACATATTGAAGCTGCTGCTTCAGGTTGGTACAAGGTTGTGCTTCCTGATGGAAAATACGGGTTTGTTGAAGCTGAAGGTGTTCAGCTATTAACGCCGTTAAAAAGTTATGAATTACCTGAAATGGTAGCCCTGTTTGATGCTCCGGATACTTTGGCCCCCAGGATGGCTGAATTAAAGCCAGGAGAAAAAGTACAATTGCTGGGTAAGTTTGGCAGCTATAGCCTGGTTAAAAAAAATGAAAATATACAGGGTTGGATAAAATTGTAGAACAACTTATTAAAGTGTCATGCCTCCTGGTCAAAGTATAGTTTATAGTAATGCTTACCCGTCATTTCATCATAACCCTTCTCAATCAAATCCTTTCTTCCATGTATGTAAACATGAAAGTTCTTATCAAGCTTTAAAACAGATTTAAAGATTTTCGATTGCTTTTTTACGGCTGAAAGGTTGATTGAAAAGTCATCTTCAATTTCAAAATTCTTAGCTGTTTCATAGTTTTTTTTATAGGCCATAAACTGATCTACCACCTCCGGGTGATGGATCACCTCATCAGCAAATTCATCCAGTTTAAAATTGTCTTTGGTAGCAAAATATTCCATCGATCGGTTTAATAAATCAATCTGGTCGCTCTTCGAAACCTCAAAATTCTCAGCAAATTCATTCGTGATAAATTGCTTACACAGCCCCAGGTATTTATCGGTATTGTGGTAACTATCGTTATAGGGCTTTACCTGCAAAAAGTCTTTTACCCAATATTGTGCGTCGTTACTCTTGTTGGTGTTATCCATTACACAAACTTTATATCCTTCCTCCTTATTGTTTTTAAACACCAGGCACCCTTTATCGGGCTTGCCTGGTCCTACACCTTCCTCATGTATCACTTCCAGGCTTTTGCCATGGGTAAAAACTTTAAGGAAGGTCTCCTTGCTTTCCGATTTAAAAATGCCAAGTGCGGGCTTATACTCTGTGCCCAATGGCACATTATCAAACATCGCTATATACATTTCACC
>JAJAYD010000261.1 GCA_026786345.1 Chitinophagaceae bacterium | reverse complement strand
TTATAGCAGATCATCAAATAATAAAAAAGCCGCGCCGATATGTATTCGGGGTGATTTTTGTTTTGTGGCTATGTACCGCTACTGTTGGTGTTCCTCATTATTTACGTGAATTACCTGTCTAACTCAAGAAAAAGAGGCTGCCCTTTTTGGGACAACCTCATTTAACTTCTTGTAATCTATATTCTCAAATTATTGTTCTTTGCTAATCTTTCACAAATTGCTTTTGTTGTACTACGTTGCCACTTTTAATTAGCAATAGATAAGTACCCTTTGTTAGTTTTGAAGCATTGAATGATAGTGATATCTTACCAGCCGTAACACTTACTTCCTGCTGCTGCAATACGCTTCCTTTCATATCAATAATTTGAATAGATAGTTTCTCGCTTTTGGCAGAAATAAGTTGCACATACAATGTTTCTTTAACAGGATTTGGAAATATGCTTAATTGAGCTTTACGCGCCTTTAATAAAACAGCTAATGTTCCGCTGTAAGTATACTTTCCATCCTGGTCAACCATTTGTAAACGATAATAAACAGTTGGTGTATTTATCGCAGATACATCATCCGTATAAGCATAGTTGCCACCACGTTGTGTGTTTATTTTAGTAACTGTACTGAAGCTATTACCATTTGTGCTTTGTTGTAAGTTAAAATGAGCAGCACTTACTTCATTAGTAGTTTGCCAGGCTAGTGCCACATTGCTATTTTTTAATTGAGCTGTAAAAGCCAGCAAGCTTAGCGGTAATGGATTATTAGCTGTACTGCTACCTAAAGTAAATGGACTAAAATTAGTTACCGGATTTGATTTTACTGTTCCGTCGCCGGTTGTACCAGTTGTACCAGTGTTACCTTCATTCACCCACTGAGATCCGTTCCATCTTGCTACTCTTAAATCTGCTAATGTATTAATGTTACCACTCCTCGAAAAGTCAAAGCTTAGTGTTACATCAACATTGCTTGTACCATTGGTTCTATTAAGTAACCAATATTCGTTTACACTTACATTATTTAAACCAGCTCCCAAACTTGTAGTTAAATAACTACTACTGTTTGGATTGGTAAAAGAATAGCTTGCTGTAAAATGATCCGTTGTATTTACTGGTGCAGATATGCTGATAGGTGCATACTTATTTAGATTTCCAACAGGAAAAGTGAATGCCTGGTTACCAATTTTTCTTACGTTACCATCTACATACCTAGCAGTAGATGCACCTGTAGTGGTTGCATTATTAGCAATAATTATATTATTGTTACCTGTTTTTAATAAACCATTAGATAGGGTAAATAAATTACTTACATTAATATCACCACTCAGGGTTACATGAGCAGGGTTGGAAATAATTAAATTTTGAACGGTATTACTATTGGTAAAAGCAGGAGGCAATATTTGTGCTAAGGTGCCATTCATGGTAATGGTGCCAGATGTGGCAGTAAATGCATTTCCGAAATTTTTAATAAAGCCACCTATTTGTAAAGTGCTTGTAACAGTTAATGCTGAGCCATTATAAATAGTAAGGTTATATAAAGATGATGTGGTATTACTAATTACCGGCTTTGGTGTAGTTACATTTGGTATCAACACTTCTTCCGAACTAATAGGCACTGAACCTCTTGACCAATTGGTTGCGGTTGTCCAAACATTGCTGGTTAAACCTGTCCAGGTATCGCAGGCATTCACCGTTGTGTTAACCATGGTAATACCAGCATCTAAACATAACGCTCTACCGTTCAATACTGTTTGTGCGGCATTGCCTGATGTTGAGAAGGTTATTGCGGCAGACGAAATAATAGTACCTGCCATAGAACCACCCCCTGCTCCATTTATGGTTGCTCCACTACCTACATACCAATAAACATTTCTTGCTAAACCACCATTGGTCATAATAACACTTCTTGGTGCGCCGGGCATACCAACTGTTAATGCTGCAGATGTTTGAAATACCCACACTGCATTAGGATCGCCCTGGGCATCAAGTGTAAGATCTACGCCGGTAATGCCAAAAGTTACCGATTTGTATACGCCGGGCCTTAACGTTAAGCCACCTAGCTCACCAGCACCAGGATCGATGCCACCTGGTTGAGCAGCAGGTGAAATACTAATATAGGCTGCAAGAATATCAGCTGCTGTTTGGCTGGCAAAAGCAAAACTTACAGCGTCACCCGGTGCAGGCACATTGGTAAAAATTCCTCCTGTAGCATTGCCAGCATTACTTCCTCCTGATGTGGAATAAGGAGCATTGGTAACTCCATCTCTAAAACCAGTAATTGTTGTAGATGCAGAAGTGGTACCAAGACTTCCATGAATGATAGTATTAATACCTTCATTAGTAACGCCTCCTGAGCCACTAAAAACACCAAAGGAAGCTGCGTGACCTAAAACGGGTGCAACTGCCGTGGGTTGAGAAAAACCTAAAGTTGCTGATATAACCGCCATTGACCACAGCAGGTATTTCTTTGGAGTACTAAAATTTTTAAATTGGGGGTGGAAATGTTTCATTGGTTTTTTATTTATAACTTTTTCATAATGAACCAAAAAATCGTGCCCCTTAATAAAAACAATCATTATTGGCAGCTAATACTATTTAAACCTGGTAAACGCGTTTTATGTAAATGGTGGTATTTAGTACCCAATTAAACTTCGATTGTTCACATTGCCAAATTTAATAACCTGTAAAGTCTCTATGCAGCTCTATGATTTACTCACTAAATGAAATTGCACCTTGAATTTTTTCTTGTTTTGTCGCAACGGGGTCTTCATCACTTAGCTTTAGTGTTGGCATGAGACCCACCGGTGAATGATGAGGTTCCTGCTGTAAGCAAGGTTAAAAGCAGATGACACAAGCAGGACAAAAATTTCCCGCCGCCTGTTATAGCTTAAAATAACCATGGCCATCACCTGATTGCAACGGATGTTTCATAGAAACAATGCGTTTTGGTTCAGGCCTAACAATAAAAGGAATAGAGAGCAAAAGCCCTGGTCCTGAAGGCAGAAGAGAGAAAGCCCCGGGCTATTGGCTATTGTCTGTTCGCTAGCGGCTACCAGCTCTACTCTCCCATCAACTTTTTATTAAACCCCACAATCAATTTAAGCAGGTCCTCGTATTCATTCAGCGGCAGCGTAGCGGCCTTGTCAAAAACATCGTGGTAGGCTTTAATACCGCCAAGGGTATAAATAAAAAAAGCAGGTACGCCTTTTTCGGTAAACCAGTAATGATCGCTGTTAGCTGCCTTGGTACGTGCATTTATTTTCGCCAATAACTGATGTTCTGCGTTAATCTGTTTCAGCCATTCAAACTCCTTAGCAAACTCGGTAGCATTTACTACGGTTATACCTTCCACTCCCGTCCCTACCAAATCTACATTGGTCAGAAAACGTATTTTTTGTAAAGGAATAAGGGGATGTTCCGTAAAATATTTTGAACCCAGTAAACCTGCCTCTTCGCCTGCGAAGCATATAAAGGCAACAGAATATTTTAGCGGATGAATGGTATAGTGTTTTGCCAGGCCAAGTAACAATGAAATGCCACTGGCATTATCGTTTGCACCGGGGAAATAAGTCTCCGCGCCCATGCCTCCCAAATGATCGTAATGCGCTGTAAACACTACAAATGAATCCGGCTGCTCACTACCTTTTATGTAACCAACAACGTTGGATGCTTTAAAGGAACCTATAAATTTATTTTCTACAGTAAGGTCAATGGAAGAGGGATCATGCATCATGGCAATTTTATCAACCATTATAGAAGTATAATCAGCCGCAACATTAGAAACACTCCACGTTAATTTATCCTTTATTTCAACTATTACTTTCTTCGCAATATTGATGAAGTGTGTACTATCCTTTTTCTCAAGTTTTAAATGCCCCTTAAAACCAGAGCTTTCTTCACCAACAATAAAATCAACACCAGGCTGTAATATTGTACCATCAATGGCCACCTCCATTTTGCCGGGAAAAGTATTTACAGGGTAAGAAAACGACTGGAGATAAGATGATCCATTTAGTGGTAATAGGCGGTTTGCAGCAAATTGATCGGATAAATATTGCGCTGCCTTTTTCATACCATCTTTGGTATAACCACGACCCCAAAAAACCTTAGAAGTTAGCGTATCAACTATGATTCGAGCATATTGACTATCCTGCGCTTTAGTATGGAGAGATAAAATAAGAAGAAAGAAAACTATAATCCTTTTCAACCCGGGAAGTTTTTATTGAATGATGAATTTGTAAAAATTTGGAAACTCTTTGCGCCAGGTAGCCTCGTTGTGTTTACCTAATGGTGCCATAAACCGCCTTACATGGTATGCTCCTTTACTCTCAATAACTGAAATCATTTTATCCATATCGGGTACCATAAGACCGCTTTCGCTTCCACCGGCATAAAAATAAAATTTGTGTGCCATACCGGGAATTTTGGCTTTTACCGCTTCGTCGTAAATGGCAGGCGCTGTCCAGAAAGCAGGAGAAAAAATTCCGGCCCCACCAAACACACTGGGGTATTTTAAAATAGCATACATGCTTATCAATCCACCCATGCTGCTTCCTGCTACATACGTGTTTCCAGGACCAGTGATGGTTCTGTAGTTTTTATCAATAAAAGGCTTTAATGTTTCAACCAAAAAAGCAACATATTTAGCACCTTCACCCTTTCCAAACTTCTCCTGATCGTAGGGATTGTATTCCGTCATTCGCTTATCACCCCCATTATCAATACCAACCACAATACATTCTTTTTCGCCTTTGGCTTGTAACGAATCCAACACTTCATCTACGCCCCATTCTCCAAAAGGGGCGGTTTGTTCGTTAAACAAATTCTGACCATCGTGCATATACAATACCGGGTATATTTTTCTTGAAGCAGCATATCCTTTTGGCAGGTAAATCCAAATTCGGCGGGTGCGGTTTAATTGCGGAATAAAAAACGATGTGTCAACAATTTTTACCTGTTCGGTTGCAGTATTTGGTTTAGGCTTATCCGGAAAATCGTCCTTCCAACCATCAATGGTTATATTCTGCGATACATCCTGGTTCAGGTCTGCCTCCCTGTTTTTAATATCAACTCCCCTGGCACTTGTTTCCCCCTTTTGCCAGGTGCCCCTTGTAAATTTAAATTGATATTTCCCGGGTGTTAGGTCCTTCAACACAATGGCCTTTCGGTTATTACCAAATGGTTTCAATTTAAAATTTGGATCACGGGGGTTCCAATTATTAAAACTGCCGGCAACATAAATATCATCCAGCTTTTTAGTAGCCACATTGTCAACCACCAGTCGTAAAACATATTGGGCTCGCACAATATTGAAAAACACAAAAGCAACAATAAAAAGAAACGCTTTTTTCATCGGCTGAAATTAGTTTTTAAATATTAAGAAAGTGCCAATTAGCATTCAAAAATGCACAAACAGTAGTACATGAATATCTGGAGTGTTTTAAGCAATAAAAAAGCACTTCTTATTTGAATAGCTTTTACAAAAAAACATGAAGACCGGGTTAATTTAAAGTAGATAAGTATCGTTTTACCTGTATATGAATTTCGCTGCTTAACGGTACCAATGGCAATCTAAAATGGTTTTGTATGATACCCATTTCTGCTAAAAATGCTTTGACACCCGCAGGGTTATTTTCAGCAAACAACAGGTCAATACCTTCCAATAATTTATAATGAAGACCCCTTGCAGCAGTATAATCGTTTGCAAGGCAAAGCCGAACCATCTCTGAAAAATCTTTAGGAAAACAATTGGCTGCTACACTTATCACACCATCCATGCCGGCAGCAATTAATGGCAAGGTTACATGGTCGTCGCCACTGCAAACCATAAATTCCCTGGGCCTGTCTTTTAAAATGTGCATCGACTGAATCATGTATCCACTTGCTTCTTTTATGCCACCAATATTATCAACTTCATTAGCCAAACGCAAAGTGGTTTTGGCAGTAATATTACAACCTGTTCTACCTGGTACGTTGTATAAAATAACAGGCTTGGGACTATTTTTTGCAATGGCAGCATAGTGCTGAAAGATCCCTTCCTGCGAAGGTTTGTTGTAATACGGACAAGTACTCAATATTGCTGTTGCTTTATCCAAAGGAAAATCTTCCAGGTCTTTTAAAACCTCGCTTGTGTTATTACCACCAACTCCTACCACAACCGGCACACGTTGGTTTACTTTCTCGAAAACAAAATTTAAAATGTCCAGCTTCTCGCTCTTTTCCAATGTAGGAGTTTCCCCTGTAGTTCCCAACGGAATAAGGTATTCAACTCCTCCCCTTATCACAAACTCAAGTAATGCTTCAAGAGCATTAAAATCGATAGAACCGTTTTGCGAAAAAGGCGTAACGAGGGCAACACCAGTACCCCGCAATGTATCTTTTAAAGACATGTATGTTTGATTGTAAAATGCAAGACTTAATAATTATTCAGGCAATTCTTCCCAAAAACCCATTTTTCCAAATTTTTCAATTCGCTGGTTAATCCGGTCCTGGGGATTCGTCTTTTTCAGTTCTTTTAAAACCGGCACCAAATGCGATTTTAATATAGTGGCCGCTTCATTGTAATCCCAATGAGCGCCGCCTAATGGCTCGGGAATAATGCCATCCACCAAGCCAAATTTATACATGTTGTCAGAGGTCAATCGCAACTGTTCTGCTGCTTTCTCCTTCATATCCCAGCTACGCCATAAAATTGAGCTGCAGTTCTCTGGCGAGATCACAGTGTACCACGAATTTTCGAGCATGAACACTTTATCTCCTACTCCAATACCCAATGCTCCCCCACTTGCTCCCTCGCCAATAATCACACAAATAACAGGTACTTTAATGCGGATCATTTCATAAATATTACGGGCAATTGCTTCACCTTGTCCACGCTCTTCAGCTTCCATTCCGGGAAACGCCCCGGGAGTATCTATCAGGGTCACAATTGGCTTGTCAAATTTTTCAGCAAGTCGCATCAGGCGCAAAGCTTTTCGATATCCTTCGGGGTTAGCCATACCAAAATTTCGCATCTGGCGCATTTTTGTATTACTGCCTTTTTGCTGGCCTATCAACATTACTGTTTCGCCATCTAACTGAGCAAAACCACCTACCATTGCTTTATCATCACCCATATTACGATCACCATGCAATTCAACAAAGTCGGTGGTCATTTTATCAATGTACTTAAGCGTATAGGGCCGGTCGGGATGACGGCTTAACTGCACTCTCTGCCACGGAGTAAGGTGCTCGGTGATCTCCTTGCGTTTATCAATGATTGAATCACTAAGTTGTTTTAAAGTGGAGGAATAATCAACCTTTTGATTCTTGTCTGCTAATTTTTTGGTTTGATCAATTTGTTCGTATAAATCTCTGATCGGTTGTTCAAAATCAAGAAACTGTCTATTGGGATATTCAGGCATACTTCTATGGTTGAGCAAGTAAAAATAAGTATAGTAATTTTTTCAAGAAACTTTTGTTTGAAAATTTCATTTCCCCTTATATTTGCACTCCCGAAAACGATATAAGTGGTAGGGAAAAGTTCTTAAATAATGTTAGATCGGTAGTTCAGTTGGTTAGAATGCCGCCCTGTCACGGTCTCTACGACAGTAGAGACGGGTTCGAGTGGGACGGTTGCTCTTATAAATCTTGGATCGGTAGTTCAGTTGGTTAGAATGCCGCCCTGTCACGGCGGAGGTCGCGGGTTCGAGTCCCGTCCGGTCCGCTCTTCATTACTTCAAAACAATTCAAAAGCCCGCAAATCATTGATTATGCGGGCTTTTGTTTTTATTACTCCTCTAAATCATTCATAATTGCCCAAAAAACGAGTGAGTGATTCGGTGAGTTTGAAAAACAATAAAAAATTACTTACTGAACCCGTCCAAACCTCTGATAAAAACTTGTTCAATTGCTGAACATCTTGTTTTTAAGTAAATGCAAATCGAAATTTGTTAACCAATAAATTTAATTGAGATGTTAGACAAAAGTTTCGGTTTGCTTTTCTATTTGAAAAAGCCTAAGAATCAGGTGAACGAAGAAATACCCGTTTACATGCGGATTACCATCGACGGTATATCCAAAGAAGTATCTATTAAAAGAACGTGTGCTCCATCTCGGTGAAATTCCCATGCGGGAAGATCATCAGGCACAAAAGAAAATGTAAAATCATTAAATATTTACCTGGACACCTACCCATGTTCTCTTGCCCGATCTCCGTTTAATTTAAGAGGAAGGTGAATTACAAGAAAGTAATTTGAGTTATCATTTCATCTTTTCAAATACCAATATTTCATTAAGCTGTACAGCGAAAGTTTTTGATACAGGTCCCTTAATAATTTGATTCTGATATCTCCATTTACCTTTTGGAACAACCACCAAACGGCTATCCTCTTTTGATATTATGGGTGCTACCATCAAATCTTCTCCCAGCATAAACTGGTCTTTGATTTCTATAAAACCCCGGTGAGGAAAATTGTACTCCAATGGACGCAGAGCTGGCTCCCCTGTTTGTGCAGCCACCTGCATTACCTGCATGAGTCGGGGAAGATATTGCTGTCTTATTTCAACAGCTTTTTTTACGGCAGCAAAATGCAACGAATCTAATATGCGCCATGGAGCTACTGAAAATTGCATCATCGGCATTAAAGCGTGCATTTGGGCAGAACGTACAATCAACTTTTGGTCGATTTGGTTTCCGGGCAGGAAAGAGGTGAACTGGCCACCGCCAATCATATCGGGGCAGGTAAAAGTATAACCTGCCAATTGCTGCGCAATGGAGTTTGGTATCAGTAATTGTAATGCGCCCCAGCTATGGTCTTTATCAGCCAAACGTTGCACTAGTGGCTGTCCACCCATTTTCCACATGGCCCGAAATTCGTTCAATGGAAAGGCTAAGCCAATTTTTGCCCATTCTTCACTGTGTTCGTTTGGCGAGGCTTTTTTGTAGGAGAGCAAATTTGCATTGTCATAGAAATAAGCATCCCCTGCATCCAGCTTAAAACCATCCACGCCATATTTGGTTTGCAATGTTTTTAGCTTGTCTTTTAACCATTGCTGTGCTGCTGGATTGGTAAGGTCTAAACAGGCGCTATATCCATTCCACCAATGTATCAACAATGGCTTTTTTGCGTTGTTCCATGAAAGGGTTTGATTGCCTTCATTGTCGAGCAACAATAGCTTTTTTGCCAACAGTTCCCTGAACACTTCACTATCAGGACTAATGAAAGGACAAATCCATAACATGGTTTTAAACCCCTTTGCATGCAATGTATCCATGAGCTTTTTTGCATCGGGAAATTTCTCTTTGTTGAAATCGAACTCACCATAATAGTTGCTCCAGTTGTCATCAATCATCAACACACCGGCAGGAAAACCATTGGCCAACACCTTTTGCGCATAGGTCAATACATCGTGTTGGTTGGGGTTATACATGAGTTCAATCCAAA
This sequence comes from Chitinophagaceae bacterium, assembly GCA_026786345.1. Lineage (GTDB taxonomy): Bacteria > Bacteroidota > Bacteroidia > Chitinophagales > Chitinophagaceae > Segetibacter. Next base: position 7,239 of record JAJAYD010000261.1, on the reverse strand, counting down.
GGTTGTATTGCGGCGCTGTTACAAGTAAGCTATCGGGCCATTTACCGGAAGATGGAAAGAAGTGGCTGGATGTATATTGATAAGCCTCCCGAAGAGAAGAACCGTTTGTACCCGTACGTATTTCGCTGTGTGCCTGGTCAACCACCAGGCTATCGTTACGGAAGCTGTAACGAAATGGTTCGTTACTCCACAACCACCTGCCTTTGTTTGAAATGAGCAACGGCACCGCCTGGTTTTGCGAGGCATCGCCATAAAGGTTAAAAGAAAATTTTTCCTTGCCCATTGGCATTTTGTTACCAAAGGTTGCTGCGCCGCCCCACCATTGCTCATTGGCAAGTAGGGGAAGCCGTACAGATGAGTCACTCTGTTGCGCTATTCCTGCATTGGCAACAAGTAAAACAAACAGGTGGAGAAGTATAAAATATTTTGTCATTTTTTTGAATACATTGAATTAACTACCGCTGCTAATCTTCAGCATAAATAATGGCCGGGTACTATTGGTTTTGCCTTTTCTTTCTGAGACGAATAACCCTGTATGCATTTGTTCTAAATAAAAATGTATAAATACAAATAGTAAATAGGCACATTCATTTTATTGCAACACAAGCCAGGTATATCCTTCTGCGGGGATTTTCACCTGCACGTCCACTGAATAATCTCTGTTTAATTTAAATTTCTTTGCCGAAGCTTCCTTCTCCTTTATTTGAACCTCATCCGTTAAACCTGTATAATATAATGGCAAATTTATTTTTCTATTTATTTCTTCTTTTAAGGGATTGTATAGCATAACCAATCCCTTAATTTCTCCTTTAGGATCAACATGCAAAATGCCATCCCAATCCCTACCATCGGCACGTCTCAAATGTATCAAGTCGGCATTTAAAATTTTGCGGTACTTTTTATACCAATCGATCACCTCAATTACGGCTTGTTTTGTTTCCTCCGTGTCATATAAACGGGGACCCCTATAACAAGCCTGTACTCCTGCCCCGTAGTACTGAATCATTAATTGCTTATAATCTTTTAGATGTTTAGATAAAGGCTCTAAAACAGCCTCCTTTCCTCCTCCGTGATAGGCTGTTAGCGGCACGAAACCCCAACCCATGGACGGAGTTTGCTCCCAGGTGCCATCGAAAATATTTTGCCGGTTTAATATCTTTTGGTTTTCCCTTGGCAGAGAAAAATTAACCTCACGGTATCCGATTGCTATCTTGTTAGAACCGTTTAAGAAATACCAATCTGGTGCGTTGATATAAACACCACGTGCATTTAACCACTGGTATAAGTTCTTTTGCATTTCAAATTGGCGCCACTGGCTATCATCTAACCCTTCGTGCCCGGGATGATTTGTTGAGGCACATTGATCACCGGGATAAGGTCCGTCATTTTCCCAAATATCAAAACCAGTTTTGCTGAAAAATTGTTTTATTTTTTGGCTGTAACCGATTCCCCATTCACTTCCAAAACATGGTGCATTTGTAAAAAAGGCACCTCCCGTTTTCCCGGTTTTAGGATTGATTACATCATCTTTCTCACTTATTCTTCTTGAACTAAAAAGCGAATAACTACCAATTTTTATTTTTTTCTCATGAGCATAATCAGCAAGCTGTTTCCACCTGGTAAGATTTGCAGCAGACGTATCCTCCATATTAATATGGCTGCCAAAACTCAATATCACTGCTTCGTAACCGGTGGCCACACATTGATCCACAGCCGTTTTTACCTGCTCGTCATTCTTGCTTATAAGATGCATGAATATAGGATTGGCTGTTGTCCATGGGGCAATAGAACGATACATTTTGCGAATAGCCAACCCTCTCCTTTCCCTGTCATAACTATCCATTAATAATTCCCAACTTCTAATTGAGGTTATCCCTTCATTAATTGGAAGTATAACTCCCACTCCTTTGTTAGGATAAACTTCTAAAATTGCAGGCGTATTAAAATCATAGTTAACCTGGGAGGTGTAGGTAGTATCTTTCTTCCAGTGAATTGTTTGATCGCTTAAATGATAACGCATAGCATTATTAAAAGCAAAATTGCTTTCTACATAAAGGCCATGTTGCTTATACATTTCTGTAACATCCCCTACAACAGCACTTTCTTCTTCAACTACTGCAAGGTTCTCATGAATGATTTGATCGACCTTGATCTTTCTCCCTGTGTTATTCTGCACTGTCATCCATTTAGACATAAGTGGTAAGCCATCATAAAGAGCATAGTGAATTGATATGTCTATCCCTTTTAATTGAGGAATTAAAGAGCGATAAAGAAAAATCACTTCCTGCCCGCTGGTTTTTTGAGTAACGAATGAACCCCATTCCGCTTCCATCCATGGCAGCAGGGGTTTTAGTGCAATCACTTCATGACTAATAAATGTAAAATCATTTGCAGATCCTTTAAATTGCTCTAACCATTCAGGCAAGAAATAAGCTTTTTCCTTCTGACCATGAAGTCCTCCTATATTATACCACTGTCCTTCAAGCTGTATCTTAGCCTCGGGTGATACGGCTCTTATTAACTGCTGTTTGGTAGCCAAATTCGTAAAATCATAACATACCACATTAGGCTGCAATCTGAAAGATCTTCTTACAAGACCATTGTTCATGATCAAATCCTTATTATTTACAATTGTTACTTCAGCTTTATATCCTGTAGAATTGATAAGCCAATCCTTATTATCACTTGATTTGGCAAGGTTAAATTTTGAATTATTGGCAGCTCCCTTTTTTGCTTTTGAATATTGAGCCTTCACTGATACGGAGAGTATCATTAATAAAATAACAAGTTTCAAAATCTCTGAGAGACTCTTAACTTGATGCTTTTTAAGACTATTCATTATTTTCCTATTTTATTCTTTTATTATACACCGGTATAAAAGGGAAGTTCCTTGTTGGTCATTTCAATTAAGTGCCTTGAACTATACCAAAAGCTAATTTAGGTATAACTGCACAGACCCACATAAGGGTAAGCTTTATAGTAAGGATAGCACAATGCATGAAAAGAACGTGCTGCATAAATAGATTTCCAACCAAACGCTACCATTAGGCCGGTGAGCCTTAGCGAGTTCCTTTTTACCACAAAGGTAACAGGATTGGTCAAGGCCTACAAGTAGGTATTAACCGTCGGCAGATATTCTTTGATACATAGGACCTATGTTCTAATACTCAGGTTGAAGCAAAGCTTTTCAATTTTTAGTTACCTGCTGTACAACAAAATGGAAGTCATATTAAGAAAGGAGTTGCCCTATATATTTACCTCAGAAATCTGCCTGCACAGGAGAAGGTCGTAAAGTTTTCGCTCTGGTTATTATAATTCCTTCACTCTTATGTTTCGAAAATAAACGACGGAGCCATGACCTAAAAAGCCGAAATGTCCTTTGTCGCGCAATATGCCGGGATGAGATTTTTTATCTAACGTTCCATTTTTGCGAGCATCTGTAAGATCACCGTCTGATATGGCAGTGCCGTTTAAAATCACTTTTACTTTTGGTCCCTTTACAATTACTTCCTCAGTATTCCACTCTCCTACCGGTTTTAAAAATCCTCTTTTAGCTGGAATGACACCATATACAGAACCATGATACTGGTATTCATGCAGGCTTTTATATACATCGGCTTCATTGTCTAAAATCTGAAGTTCCATACCTGTGTAGGCTGCATCTCCTTCAAGTGGTGCACGAATGCCCAGGCCATTATTTGCCCCTGCCGTCAGCTTAAATTCAAACCGGAAATTAAAATTACTGTATTCATCTTTTGAATATAAATTCCCCCGTGAACCAGGCTTGGGACGAATAACCATTTTGCCATCTTCTATTACATAATCTGTAACATTTCCGATCCATTCGCCCATGTTTGTACCATCGAACAATACCTTATAGCCTGCATTTTTTTCTTCGTCAGATAATTTAAAAATCTCTGTGCGGGGAAGTTCTTTTATGTAAATATCACGATACGCTACACGAGAGCCATGCGCCTGTAATTCAATCTGCTCTTCGGGAAAGATGGGCATGTTTTTATTCCAGTAATTTTCAAGTGGCACGTTATCTGTTACCAGTTCACCATTTAAATAAACCGTCACTTTTTCACCAATCATTTTGATGTAGAAATGATTCCATTCTCCCAATTTATTATCTGCCACTTTTAATGGCTTGCTTACATTTTTCTGGTTATTGTACAATCCACCTGAGCCTACCTGTGCACCTACCTTCACCCTGGAAGTATCCCACATTTGAACCTGTGGCGTACCACGTAAATAAATGCCGGCATCGCCATACTTATTGTTATCATCAAAGATTTTCCAATCCAGTTGCATTTCTATATCACCATAATTTTTAATGGTAGCAATGTTGTCGCCCTTTCCTTTAAAAAGTAATGCTCCATTTTCCACTATCCATCCATTTCGCATTGCTGAGTCTGCTTTTACCTGTGCATCCGCTAATTCTTTTTCACTCATTTTTGAACGGGTGATGGGATTTCCAACCAGGCCTTTCCAACCGGTAAGGTCTTTTGCATTGAATAATTCAACAAAACCTTCTTTATCGGTCATATCGTCCAAAAACTTTTGAATAGATTTTTGCGCATAAACGGCATCGGCACCTCCCAGTGAATTGATCGCTTTGGTTAACCATTGCCTTACCAATGTGCCATGGAATGATTTATTGTTTAAGCCGATATTCATTACCGCATCTGCGGCCTTTTGTTTGGTTACTTCATCATCTAAATAACCGGCTGCAAATGCAAGCGCCGGAAAAGTGGTGATGCCTGCGGTTTCGGATAATATCCGGTTTTTTTGAGCAGCAGTTCCGGCAGCTTGCATGGCTTTTTTAAGCAACAATAATTTTTGCTCCTGTGGAACTTTGACTTTCCTAATCAAACCAATAAATCCTCCCAGTGCCGCATCTTTATTTTGGACTTCTGTACCAGTGGAAGCGATCGCGTACAATACCTCCATGGCATTGCTATTGGGCCAGGAATTAAGTGCAGAGAAGGCTTGTTGTTTACTATTGCCGGTACTGGTTTTAAAAGCATTGTACACCACGTCAAGCATTTTTTGAGAACCGATGGCGCTTAATAAAGGAAAGTAAAGAAATTGCTTGTCCTGCGGGCTTTCTTTCATCTTAGTTAACACGAGGTCTTCCTTCTCCACATTGTTTTTCATCTCATCTAAGCCGGCACTGATCGACTTTTGAATTACGCCAATCTCAGCTTCATTGGAGAAGGTTTGCAACATTAAAAACAATGGTGGAAGAGATGCAGCAGAAGACACTTTTGGCAAAGCTTCCAGGGCCGACTTTTTCACGTCCGAATCAGCACTTGAAGTGGCAGCAGCTACAATTGCAAAACCTTCTTCGGCCTGTTTTTCACCCAGCACATCCAGGAGGGCGGCTTTTTTTACACCGTCAAATTGTTGGATTCGCGAAATGATTAATCCTGATAAACCGGGATCGCTTACTAATAACAAACCTTGTTTAACCGCAATGGCCTCTTCATCCTTTCCTTTCTTCAAAATATCCAATAATTCTGCCGCTACCTTTCGACCACCTATTTGTGCCATAGCCAAAATAGCGGCATTTTTTACTGCTGCATTTTTGGATTTCCGGGCATATTTAGAAATAGACCTTGAAGCCATTTGCATTTTATTATTACCCAAAAAACGAATGATGTCCGCCTGTACTTCTGCTGAAGCATTTTTCAATTCCCGCAGGTATAATTCGGCAGTTTCATTGTTTAAGAAAGGTGCTGCTAATTTCAGTGCTTCATTTCTGTATTCAATGTCGTTGTCAGTTGTTGCCTTTACCAATAGTTTAATGGCTTTTCCTTTTTCCAGTTTTACAACCGAACCCAATGCAGCCGTTTTTGCAAATACACTGCTGTTTATTGAATTTCTATAAAAAGCATTAGCAAGGTCATCAGCCAATTTGGTTTGTCCGTTTGCATTCAGGTTAGTGATATAAGAAGCATACCTGGCGGTTGCATCTTTATTGCCGTAGATTGCACCAGCGCCACTCGTTTCATTCAATAATATTTCAGCCGACGAAGGATCAGCTATTTGAGAAAGTGCATACAAGGCAGCTTCTTTTGTTTTTACATCGTTGCTTGAAATAAAACCAGCAATAGCTTTTAAACCTCCTGCAAAACGCATTTCTCCCAGCGCTTGTAAAACAGCATTTTTAGGCGTGGAGGAGGATGATAAAGAGCTTGTTAATTCATCCCCTGCTTTGGCTGTTCCTATGGATGCAAGGGTTGCTATAGCTTTCAAACTCAATGCATCATCATCCAGGTAAGACGTTACACATTCAACAGCCTGGTCTGTTCCAATTATGTCCAGCATACTCAGCAAAAAAGAAACCTGTTTTTTATCCCTTAACAGGGGTGCACTTTTGCACCAGGCACTTTCGGCTGAACGCTTCAACGCTTCTCTTCCTTTTGCGCTAACATAGGCGGTATACCCCATGATGGCGTATTCCAATTTTGAATTATCAGCCTTACTTCCGGGTACCATTTGTTGAGGCAATTGCATTAATCCTGCCTCACCCAGTCCTTCCATTTCCTTCATGGCAGTGTTAAGATCTGTTTCATTTTTGGCAGGCAATTGTGCCAGCACATCTGCAATCCGGGTACTTATTGTTCTATTATCTTTTTGTGCTTTAACCTGAAAGGCGGTAATAAAAAGGAGGTTAAACGCTAAAAGCAGCAATAATTTTTTCATCTATATTATTTGAAATATTATAAAAATTTAAATCACCCAGGGAGCTCGCATAGGTGGAAGAATTAATCTGTTTGCAGCTTCATCGTCAATAAATTCCTGTTTAACCGGATCGAATTTTAAAGACCTGCCCAGGCGCAATGCAACCAGCGCCATATTGATTAAGGTGCAGGAGCGGTGGCCATTTTCTTCGTTGAGTGCAAACTTTTGACGGGTTTTTACCGAATGCGAAAATGTGGTAACCTGTGGTGACGGATCGGGCAGTGCGGCCAATTTATTATCCAAATCAGGAATGTCGGATTTAAAGCCAGGATATAATTTGCCATTAGGTCCACTGATGTAAGGCACGTTTTCATTTCCTTCTCCGTCCAGCACAATTTTACAACCATCTGCATAGGTAAATACAATGCGTCTCCAGGTGCCTACAGCATCCGGATGTTGCTGGGGTGCATCAATTTCTACAGAGATAGGACTTTCATTGTCTTTACCTAAAAAGTATTGTACCGGATCAATATAATGCTGCCCCATATC
>JAJAYD010000260.1 GCA_026786345.1 Chitinophagaceae bacterium | reverse complement strand
TTACAATACGCACCATCCAACCTTCCGACAATCCCCACCTGGCAATTATCATTCGCAACGCATTAGCCGAATTTGGGGCTAATAGGCCGGGGACAGTATTTTATGATCCTACTACAGACAATTTATTTAAACTATTTCAGCAGCCAGTTAGCATCTACTATGTTGCAGAATCTGATAACACAATTATAGGCGGAGCCGGAATTTTCCCTTCAAACGGATTACCACCAGGCACTTGCGAATTGGTAAAAATGTATTTATCGCCGCAAAGTCGGGGAAAGGGTTTGGGTAAACTTTTAATTGAAAAATGTCTTGAGTTTGCAACCAACAGCGGATACTTACAAGTCTACATCGAAACTATGCCCGAGCTAAAAAAAGCAGTTTCTGTATACGAAAAATTTGGCTTTAGTTATTTAAACGGCCCATTAGGCAATACGGGTCATTTTGGCTGCGATGTATGGATGCTGAAACATCTCAATTCAACTTAATAAATATAAGGGTGGCAATTGCTATCAACCTATGAAACTTTACATAAAATACATAGTTAGCCTGCGATGCAAGATGATGGTAGCACAGGAATTAAAAAAATTGGGATTGAAGCATGTTTTGGTTGAATTAGGTACGGTAGACCTGGTAGAAATCATCAACCCACACCAGCAGGACCAACTCAAAAAAAACCTCTTAAAGTCGGGGCTTGAATTGCTTGACGATAAAAAAAGTATTCTGATAGAGAAAATAAAAAATGCAATCACCCAACTGATCCATCATACCGATGAACTGCCTCTGATTAATTACTCGGGTTACCTGGCCGAAAACCTTCAGTACGATCACACCTACCTGGCCAATATTTTTTCAGAAGTGCAAGGCATTACCATTCAGCAATTCATCATTGTACATAAAATTGAACGGGTTAAAGAGTTGCTTCAATACAATAAACTTAACCTTCCAGAAATAGCCTTTAAACTTCACTACAGTAGTGTGGCACACTTGTCAAACCAGTTTAAAAAAATTACAGCCCTTAGCCCTTCGTTTTACAAACAGCTTAAGCCCAACAGACAACGCAACCTGGAAAACGTGTGATATGTGTAACTTTTTACCATATTTGCGTAACAAGAGTCAATCAATTCACAGCCACCTTTACCAGGTAGGTATATTCATTCATAATATAATTCAATATTTACATGAAAAAAATGTTATTAAAAATTATTAGCGTTGTTACTTTTTTCGCTGTTAGCATCTCTACACAGGCGCAAGCCCCTACACTAGGCACCTCTGCAAACTTTGTTTTATTTACCACCGTTGGTGCTGTTACCAATTCAGGCATATCTCAACTAACCGGTAATGTAGGTACCAATAGTGGATCCAGTACCGGTTTTGGCAATGTAAATGGTGTTATGCACGATAATGATGGTGCAAGTGGCCAGGCGGCAATTGATGTGTTGCTTGCTTATAATCAATTGAACAATTCAATTCCTAATTTTTTTCCGGCACCCTTGCTGGGTAATGGTGATACACTTGTTGCGGGTAATTACAAAACCACAGCCGTAACATCTCTAATCGGAACTCTGTATCTAAATGCAAAGGGCGATGCCAATGCAGTTTTTATCTTCCAGGTTCAAGCTGCATTTTCTACAGGCACCGGTGCCAAAGTAAAACTGCTTAATGGGGCGCAGGCTTGTAATGTGTTCTGGAAGATTGAAGGAGCCGTAAACATGGCTTCGCTAACTTCATTTAAAGGAACCATTATAGCTCATAATGCTGCTATTAATATGAGCACCAGCGATACCCTGGAAGGCAGGGCGCTCTCTATTGCAGGTGCCGTAACCACCAATGGTGTTATGGCTTATACACCTATTGGCTGCGGAAGTCCAAGGTTAACCGGGCCGGCTGCACCAGCAATGAATACCACTGCATGCTATGCAGTATTCTCTGGCAACGGATCGGTTACCAATAGTGGTACCACCCATGTTACGGGTGATGTGGGAACCAACGTTGGCTTAACAACAGGCTTTGATGCTTTGCTGGTTAATGGAACTATCCATCCCATTCCTGATGTTTCAACGGCAGCCTGTGCTGCTGAGTTGCTGAATGTTTATAATTATTTGAACGTACTTCCCTTCGATATTGAATTGTTGTACCCGGCACAGTTTGGTAACAACCTGGTGCTTACACCCCATACGTATCTTATGAATGCGGCGACCGCATTTACGGATACTGTGTACCTAAATGCCCAGGGCAACGTCGATGCTGTTTTCGTAATTCTTATTAATGGTGCTCTTACAACCAGTACTTTTTCGAAAGTAATATTGACCAATGGCGCACAGGCAAAGAACGTTTTTTGGAAGGTAGAAGGCGCAGTAAATATTAATGATTATTCAGTATTTGCAGGAACGATTGTTTGCAATAACGGGGCGATAAATTTAAGCACCGGCGATTCTATAAATGGCAGAGCATTTACTACCAACGGGACACTAAGAACAAAAGATGTTGTTGTAACCATGACCGAAGGGTGCAAGTCTTTACCGGTAACGTGGTTAAGTTTTACGGCTGAAAAAACCAAACAATCATCGGTATTATTAAAATGGTCAACAGCAAGCGAAGCAAATAACGACCGTTTTGAGATTGAAAGAAGTGGTGATGGAACCAACTTTACAATGGTAGGTACTGTAGCCGCCGGCAGCAATGCAAGCCTGGTACAAAACTATTCGTTCAATAATACTAAAACACTTAACGGCACCAGTTTCTACCGTTTAAAACAAGTGGATCGTAATGGTACAATAAAATACTCGGCTATAGTAAAAATCAGTTTTAGTGGCGCTGTTTATTCGGTGTTCCCAAATCCTGCTACCAACAAAACCACCATACAGGTTCGTTCTTTATTAAATAAAGTTTCTGTTAGTTTGGTTAATAACTCAGGAATGATTGTGTACCGCTCCACCTATGTAAATGTTGCAGCCGGATCAACCATTGATATTCCGTTGCAAAACCTGCCAAAGGGAATTTACCTGCTAAAACTTGATAGTGAAACAGGTCGTTCATCTGAAAAAATTATACTTCAATAAATAATTCTTAAAAAGTAAACCCCCATTGGTTATTGCCAGTGGGGGTTTTTTATTGGGTGAAAGAAATCGCAAGTTCATATTAGATGTGGTCGAAATTTACTTCCCAAATGCAATTTTTACTTTCGATGAAGTGCTTGCAAACCCGCAGGTATCATCATAGTCGTCAAGTTAAGAATTGCTTTTGGGCCCGACAGCATTGCTACTATTGAGTCTCCGTTGCGTCGCACCCTTCTACTTTCTGTTCGCTACGCAGCTTTAGGCCTCACCCCCGGTCCCTCTCCGCGTGGAGAGGGAGGGAGGGCCCTTAAATATTTATTCAACTTCGGCACTAACAGTTCGCCATAAAGAAAGAGAGACAGCGCGATTGTTTAGTGTCACTATAATTCAGGACAAAACAACTTATTCTTTCTTCTAAAATCTATATTCTCTCTCCTTTTCACTTTTCACTATTCACAACTATTCACTATTCACTTTTCACTATTCACTACTCACTTTTCACTATTCACTTTTCACTTTTCACTTTTCACTTTTCACTATTCATTATTAACTATTCACTATTCATTATTCACTATTCATTACCCACTCTTTCCACCTCATACACCGGGCTAAACAAATATACCCTTGCCGAATGCACCTCCTGGCAGCGGTATCTTTTTCGAAGCTTATCTCCCTTCTTAAACACCCTGCCATCTTTCAATTTAAACAAACTGTTTACGGGTATTTCTTCTATCAGCACATGTTTATCTGATGTAGCAATATCATACCTTCTAAGTATCCGCATCAGCCCATCTTCGGCACAACTGCTTGCAGCAGGATTGTGCAAAGAGCTGATTAACTCGGCCTCTATATCGCCGGGGAAAACTTTTTTTGTAATAAACTGCGCCAGTAAATCAGCAAAAATTCCCTTCCACTCCCGTCCATGGGCCATCACCTTATTTGCATACTTTTCGTAGGTAAGCAGGTGGGCCAGCTCGTGCAACAGGGTTATAAAAAACGAATACTTGTTCAGATTACCATTAACGGTTATGCGGTGGTTTTTATCGCGGTGGGCATTGCGATAATTGCCTAAAATGGTTTTACGTTCACGGGTAATATGCAGGTGTACTTTGTGTGCTTTTATATATTCGGCAACACCTTCAAAAGTACCCTCGGGCAGGTAGGCTGCCAGTGCATGCAGCGGGTGGTTTTCCTTAGCCATTCTTTTTTTGTTGCGATTGTTTCATAATCACACTAAGCTCAATAAAAGTGTAAACCAGGTATAGGCCCATGCTAATAAACAAAGCACCTTTATTTAGCCCTTTACCTGAAACTAAAATATAAATAAAGGCAGCCCCGGCACAGGCAAACAGCTTAAGCATTATTCCACCATAGGCCTTTCTTAAAAATAGCTGGGTATTGGCAGCATTCAATCCGCTGGTGAGCATATTCATTGATACTACTGTTACCAGGTAAATAAACAAATTGCTGCCACTAACTACCTGCCAGTCTATATTATGTTGCTGCAAAAAATTTCTGAAAATTAATAGGGCTATACCTATCCCCAGAAAAGCAACCACCAATGGGGTTACACTCTTATTAAACATCGCTATTTTTTTGAAGTATCTTTTATTACCTGGTAAATCATTGCCACAATTACAAGCAAAGGCAACATCCAAACAAGCAAAGGAGTTGAAAAGTGCAGCCATTCATCCAGCTTTAAACCTGCAAAAACAGCTAAAGCTAAACCAACCAGCAACTGCATGGTTAGCCCGGCATATTTAAGCAACAGGCTATTATTTTTTGGAGAGGACTTTGGGTTGTTCATGCGTTTCTTTCACCATTTCAACTACTACGTTAGAGTTCATATAGCAATTGCCGTTTAAAATAACCGTAGGTTCCACCTGAAGTTTGCCTACATGTATATTCCCGTTTATTACAGCATTTTCCCGCAGGCTTAACAACTCTTTTACTTTAATGTTCCCTTTAACAAAACCCATTATATCGGCTTGTAAACTATCAAGATTACCCTCCACCACTCCTTCCGGTCCTACCAGTATTCTTGCAGCACTTTTTACATTTCCCTTTACAACTCCATCAATCCTTATGTCCGCTGTGCTGGCTATATCTCCTGTTAGTGTTACTGCCTGTCCGATAATACTGGTACCGCCACCGGCAATAACAGCATTGTTTTTTTTAGTAGAGAACATTGGTTGGCATTTAAGGGTTAATCGTTACTTACTTCCTGTTTAGGAACTTTGAGCAAGGTAGTATCTAAATTGGCACTAACATTTCCACTAATAATCTTTTTCAGGTTGTTAAGATATTGATCTTTAAAATGCAGGCTTTGCTCCAGGCTATCGGTACGGTATTTTAAAACCTGCAATTCTTTTCGTGCACTCTGGCTACCATACCCAGGCACATATTGTTTTAAGGGCGTCCACACAATAAGAGCTACAGTAAGTGTAACCAAAATAACAAAGATGCTACTCAGTACCACGTACACACTTAATCTCGACAATTTAAACGTAACCACTTCTTCATAAGTATCATCATTCATTACCACCAACCTATACCGGTTGCGTAAACGTTTCAGGGTTGAATTGGCATCAATTGTAGACATATTTTTTCTGAATTAGGTAAGTTTCACCTTACATCCGCCTGATGAATACATTACAAAAGTAACCAACGCAACTGTTACCAGTATGCTTTATCAATCCGGGGGAAAACAGTTCAAATTTTACAGCCCTGTTAAAAGAGTTCATTTTTCAACCCCCATGCATATATTTATAAGCTGCATAAAATATATTTACCATTTTTGCGGTTATCTTAATTGTTGGCTGAGGCCAAATGATTTAATTATGGCTACACAGAATGTCAATATGCGGTTATATCAATACCAATCTATAAAAAACCTGGTTTATACTCTTGCCTTTGCAATGCTGTGCACCATAGCCAAAGCACAACAGGGTGCCGCTGTAGAATTAAATAAGCCTACCCAATACGAAAACAGAAAGCTGGCCTCGGAAAGAACCGGTGAAAAGAAATTTACCCTGCGCCGGCGCCTCATGCAGAATACAACAACGCATTTTAACTATTACTTTAATGCCAATAACCGGTTGAACGATGTAATCAGCAGGGCCAAAGCCTCGTTCCAGGATGATTATGCCGACCTTTTATCGTTTTACAATTACGATCTTGAAACAACAGCCCGCGATAAAGGCGAACTTGATTCGGTAATCTACAAAGCAACAGCCGGTATTTTATTACACGATTTAAGAAGTGACTGGGTTGACAATATGTACCTGTTAATGAGCAAGGCTTACCTGTTCAGGAACGACCTGGATTCGGCAACCATGTCGCTTCAATATTTAAACTTTGCTTTTGCGCCCAAAGAAGAAGGCGGTTATGATATACCCATTGGAAGTAACTCAAGCAACGAAAGCGGTGAATTTAGTATTGCCACCAAAGAAAAAAGAGGGCTTGTAAAGAAATTAACCAGCCGTCCACCAAGTAGAAATGAAAGTTTTATCTGGCAGATACGCACATACATCGAGCACAACGAATTGCCCGAAGCAGCCGGTTTAATTGAGATTTTAAAGAACGATCCAAACTTTCCCAAACGGTTGCAGACAGACCTGAACGAGATAACGGCTTATTGGTTTTATAAACAGAATGTGTACGACAGCGCCGCACATTATTTATCGAATGCTTTAGTTGAAGCTGACGACCAACCCGAGAAAGCAAGATGGGAATATTTGATTGCGCAAATGTACCAGCGCAGTCAAAACAATGCGCTTGCTACTGCCTTTTACGACCGAAGCATCAGGCATACAATCAACCCGGTTATGGATGTGTATGCAAGGCTGAACATGCTTAAACTTAACAAAGGCGACGATAAAAACTATGCGCAACGCAGTATTGATGCTTTATTAAGCATGGCCAAAAAAGACAAGTACCTGAACTATAGGGATATTATTTATTATGCTGCAGCTTCTATAGAACTCGACCGAATAAATTACGATGCAGCCGAAAACCTGTTGTTGAAAAGCGTCAGATCTTCGAACAATAACCTGAGGCAACGCGGTGAGTCTTTCCTGCTTTTGGCCGATATGAATTATGACCGCAAGAAGTACACACCGGCATATAATTTTTATGACAGTACCGATATCAACTCTTTAAAATTACAGGAAGAGAAAGACCGTGTCATTGTACGAAAACCACCTTTAAAAATTGTAGCAGCCAACGAGACGGTTGTGTTTAGCCAGGATAGTTTGCAGGCACTTGCCAACATGCCGGCAGATAAACGCAACGCAATTATAAAAAGTAAACTAAAAGAACTAAGGAAATTAAAAGGGGTTAAGGCTGAAGACGAGCAGGCATCCGGCAACCCGGCCATTTTGCAAAAGCAGGCGCCCGATTTGTTTGGCGACAACTCAAAAAACACTGACTTTTATTTTTACAATGCCTCGTTAAAAGCCCGTGGCTTTAGCGAGTTTAAAGCCAAATGGGGACAGCGGCCCAACGTTGACAACTGGAGACGAATGTCTGCCGTTAACCAACAAGGACCCGGTGGCGCCAATATGGATATCGTAGATAATCCTTCATCTGAAGATAAAACCGGGCCTACTGATTTGTCTTATGAGAGTTTGTTGGGCAGTGTTCCGCTTACCACAGAAAAGCTTCAGGAAAGTAATGATGAAATTGAAAAAGCCCTTAATACTTTAGGCGAAACATTCTTATCATCATTGGAAGATTACCCATCGGCTATTGAAGCGTATGAAGAATTATTGAAACGTTTTCCTAAAACGACAAACAGGGAAAAGGCCCTGTTTAACCTGGTATACGCCTATTCAAAAACTGGTGATAAGGAGAAGTCGAATGCATACAAAAATCAGCTTACAATTGGTAACGATACCAGTAAGTATGCGCAATTACTAAAAAATCCAACCCTTCAATCTAAAGAAGAAATTGCCAAAACTTCGGCTACAAAAAAATACGAACAGATCTACAACATGTTTATTGAAGGTGACTTTACCAATGCAAAGGCTGAGAAGAAAGCTGCCGACAGCATTTATGGCAACAGTTACTGGACACCACAACTTCTGTACATCGAATCAATTTATTACGTTACACAAAAAGATGATTCTACGGCTATAAAAGTGTTGACTGATTTATCGAACACCTTTGCTACAAGCCCAATGGCAGAGAAAGCTAAAACGATGATTGGGGTATTGAGCCGCCGGGCAGAAATTGAAGACTATCTAAACAAACTACAGATTACAAGAAAAGAAGATACTACCGCTGCAGGGTACGTACCGCCCAAACAGGAAATAGCTGTTATTCAAAAGCCGGCAATAATGCAAAACCCGGTAATCATTAAAAAGGATAGTGTAGCCGCACCTATTGTAATTGCTCCTAAAAAAGAAGCACCAGTTGCTGTTCCCAAAAAAGATACGGTGGCCAAAGCTGCTCCCACTATTCCCCCGGTTAAAAAAGATACAGTGGCCAAAGCGGCTCCCATTATTCCCCCGGTAAAAAAAGATACAGTGGCCAAAGTTGCTCCCATCATTCCCCCGGTAAAAAAAGATACAGTGGCAAAAGCTGCTCCCATTATTCCACCGGTAAAAAAAGATAGTGCTGTAACTACCAACGTTAAGCCTCCGGTAAAAGATACCC
>JAJAYD010000259.1 GCA_026786345.1 Chitinophagaceae bacterium | reverse complement strand
TCATTATACCCAATTTATCACGGTCACCAATTTAAATTGGCTTCACCTGTTGGAAAACGAATATCATAAGCAAATACTTATAGAAGCATTGAAACGTAGGGTTGAACTTGAACAGGTAACTATCTATGCTTTTGTAATTATGCCCAATCATTTTCATGCACTATGGCAATTACACGACAATATCGATGAAACAGTCTTTCAAAGAGATTTACTAAAGTTTACCGCAAGAAGTCTCCTGAATTTTATGCGAATGAATAACGATCCGTTGTTAACGCAACTACAGGTCAAAGCAGCCGACCGGCAACAGCAGGTATGGGAGAGAAATTCACTACGGATTGACATATGGAATGAAAAGGTCTTTCTTCAAAAGATGAACTACATTCATAATAACCCGGTTCACCCTAAATGGAGGTTGGCAGAAGTGCCACAGGATTATAAATACAGCAGCGCATCGTTTTATGAAACGGGGAAAGATGCATTTGAGTTTTTAACGCATTATCTGGGATAATTGATCACCATGTTGTTGTTGGGCAGGCAATAGTACTTCGTGTAATCAATGGATATTGTTGTTGGTCAGGCGACCAACAACGGCAGAGTTTTTAACCCATTACCTGGGATAATTGATCCCTATGGTGTTGTTGGGCAGGCAATAGTACTTCTTGTAATCAATAAATATTGTTGTTGGTCAGGCGACCAACAACGGCAGATAGTCGACCGACAACTGCGAAAACGACTAATAACGGCAGAGAAGACCTACAACGGCAGAAACAACCAAAAGGCAGAGAGATATTGTTGTTGGTCAGGCGACCAACAACGGCAGCAGACAAGGCTGTTTACGAAAAGTGGGCAGCCCCATTTTTAATCCATCGGCTCCATGATACAAAAGCCGTATGGCTCCAATATCAGGTATTCATGGTCCTTTCCAACAGAATATTCTTTCTCTTGCCAATGATCGTACACTTTAGCAGGTGCATATCCTTTTTCTTTAAAAGTATACCATGTTACATAAGCCCGCTGAGTACTAAAATTGAAAAGGCAGAAAATTCTTTTATCCCCAATGGCACGTATAAAGGCAGCAACATGACTGTTATGAGGTGTTAACCAGGTTAAGTTGCTATGATCGGCTACAACGGCAAGTTGTTTTCGTAATTGTAATAATCGCCGCGTTGCTGAAAACACCTGCTGTTCTATGCTTCCTGTTTCGTTTCGTTTATCATTTTTTTCCCAATTGATAACAGGTCGGTGCATCCAGCGGTTGTCATAGCTTTTTCCTTCTTCCTGCAGGTAGGAGTAATCATTGGTGTAACCTACTTCATCCCCATAAAACAACATAGGTGTACCGCCAATAAAAAAGCTTTGCGCCTGCATTAAAAGTATTTTGTTGATAGACTCCTCTATAACCAAACCATCCTCATCGTTCACTGCATTTTCAAGTCCACACAACGAAGCCAGGGAACCACTTATGCGGGCATCCCCTGTTTTAGAGTTTGAAGAAAACAGCGCTCCTTTAGCCGGTGATCCGGGAAAGTTACCCGAGTAATAATTTTTTAAATAGTTACGGTGTTCGTATGGCTGCATACCGGCCTGTTCAATCATATAATCATCATAGCCCAAACCAATATCGTCGTGGCAACGGGTATAGGTAATCCAGGTGGTTCCGTAGGGCTTATTTAATATTTCGTGCTGGGCTGCCATCATCACTTTTATCTCACCTGTTGCCAATGCATCCCATTGCAAAGCCATTTGCGTAGCATTATAAGCATAGTCGCATTCCCGTGCCTTGTGCCTGCCTGTACCAAAGTATTTCATGATTTCGTGAGGAGCCACTATAGCTTCACCCAGTAAAGCCATACCCGGTGTTGCTACCTGTACACATAGCTTAATCAATCGTAATAAAGCATGTGCCTGGGGTAAATTCTGGCTGGTGGTTCCCAATTGTTTCCAGATAAAAGCAGGTGCATCTATCCGCAGTATATCAACGCCAAGATTGCCATAAAAAAATATGGTATCCAGCATCTCAATAAACACATTGGGATTGGTATAATTCAAATCCCACTGGTAGTTATGAAAAACGGTCATCACCCATTTGTTACATTCTTCAACATAAGTAAAATTACCAGGTGAGCTTTCAGGAAAAATATCGGGCATAGTCCTGTCGTAGGCGTCCGGAACCGTGCGGTCGTTAAAAAAATAAAAATAATCCTGGTAATAAGTATCGCCTTGCCGGGCTTTGTTTGCCCACTCGTGCCGGTGCGAGGTATGGTTTAAAACGATGTCCAGCATCAGGTACATGTTCCTGGCTTGCATCGATTCCTGTACATTTTGCAGGTCTTCCAATGTACCAAACCGTCCATCCACCTTTCTAAAATTACTTACAGCATAGCCGCCGTCGCTTTCGGTGGCAGGGCTTTCAAATAGGGGCATCAGGTGCAAAAGATTTACACCCGACTCTTCAAAATAATCCAACTTGTTTTCCAGGTTTGTTAACGACCCGCAGAAACGATCTACATACAGACTCATGCCCGCTATGTTGTTGTTTAAAAACCAGTGACCCTCTTCCAGTTTTGCAATATCGCGTTCAATTAAAACACCCGGCCGTTTTTTATAGTTTTTAATGATGGTTTCTACCAACCTGTTAAAGGAAGTTTCGTTTAGTGGATGGCTACCATATATCTCGTTATACAAAGCTTTTATTTCAGCAGCATTGGCTAAAAACCGGGTATAAAAAAGATTGTCTTTACCCGAAATATTTACGGCATCTTCCAATTGAATATTCAAATAAGAATAGAGTTGATGATCGTACATTTTGGAAGTTATTTAGGGGGATAAAAATGATGTGTTACCGCTTTTGTAGTAAGGTGAAATGGTAACAGCAGGTGCTTGAATTGAAATTTTTATAAGTTGATTAATGGGCGGCTGCCTGCATGGGCAATTCAACATCGTCTTTTGGAATAACTGTTTTTATAAGTAAGGTTGCGGCTGCTGCCAGTAGGAGAAAAACACCGGCAAACGAAATGGCTTTACCCGGATCGTTGTTTAAAAAGTGTTTCAATACAAACCCAAAAGTCAGGTTTTGCAGTATCATGGGTATTACAATCATCATGTTAATGATGCCCATATATACACCATACTTTTCTTTTGGTATATCGCCAACCACCATCAGATACGGTACACCCATCATGCTTGCCCAGGCTATACCAAAACCCGTCATAGGAGCAAACAACAGGTACTTGTTTTCAATATGCGGAAAGATGACCAACCCTGCTCCCGCCATCAGCAAACAAATAAAATGCACCTTTTTAGGACTGTATTTGCGGGCCAAACCAACCAATGCAAAGGCCGATAAAAAAGTTACGATATTGTACCAGCCGTTGACTAAACCTGTCCATCCCACAGCTTCCTCATACAAAGCTTTGTTTTTGGTTGGTGAGGTTTTCCATACAGAAAGCGCTATACTTTTTGAAGCATTTTGCCAGTAACAAAACAAGGCATACCACTGAAATAAATATACAAGGCTCAACTGCCACATTACCAAAGGCATGTGTTTTATTGAATGAAATATTTCTTTGAACGGCTCAACTATGCCTCCCTTCTGTGCCCTCAAATGTGCCAGTTCTTCATCGGTAGGTGGTATCTCTGGTGTTTTGTAAATAGACCATCCAACGGATGTTATGGAACAGACTGAACCAAGAAAGAAGGAAGCAAATACCCAATATGGAATACTGCCATGTACCCCGGTAATATATTTTTGAAATACAAACAACGATACGTTGGCAAGGGTGATACCCAAACCTGTAAAGAAACTTTGGGTAAGAAATCCTGTGGCATGTTGCGAGGCTGGCAACTTATCTGCTATGAGTGCACGATAGGGTTCCATGGCAGTATTGTTAGCTGCATCCAGCACCCACAACAAACCCGCTGCCATCCATAATGTACTGCTAAAAGGATAAAGAAATAAGCATACACTACAGAATAAAGCCCCTATAAAAAAGTATGGTTTCCTTCGGCCAAACCGCGGATGCCAGGTCTTATCGCTTAACGTACCAATCAATGGTTGAATTAGCAAGCCCGTTACCGGGCCTGCAAGGTTTAAAATGGGTAGTTGGTCCGGGGTGGCACCTAAAAAATCGTAGATGGGATTTACGGCACTTTGTTGCAGACCAAAGCTGTACTGAATGCCAAAGAAGCCCACATTCATATTAATGATTTGGGCAAAGGTTAGTTTTGGTTTGAATGACATAAGCAATAATTAATGAATAATACTAAGTCTGTATGGTTGGTTTTTTTCTGTGCAACCCAGCCTTTACATGAATATAAAAAAGTAAACTAAATGTAATGAAGTTGCCGCTGATATACCGGTATAACATTCATTTTTAATAAGATAGCAAACATACATACATAGCTTTTACAATAAAGCATACCGCATTCCGTTTTAAACAAACAATCCAATATCCAGTGAAGAAACAAATACATTTTCTGCGGTTCAATAATGAGCTGGAATTCAACTTCGACCCTAACTTTAAAACTTATAGCATTCAGTCGGGCCATGTAGTGTATGTTATGCCCTATGTGCTTACGCTCCGGTTAAAAAGGTACCTGAAAGTAAACTCATCTCCTTCTGCACAGCAACTGAATGATTGGTATCAAAACCTGCCTAAAACTGAAAAATCACTCGTAACCTGCAACGGAATCTCTGGCATACATTCTTAACACTAAACTTTCGCTAAGGTTACACTTACCTGTTCACGCTTCCTCAAAGTATTCTAACTGATTACCTTTTTTCAGAATTGAATTAATTTTTTATTTCACCGCTTTCCACACCGCTTGAAAGAAATTGTATTTTTAGTGCAACAGTTATTTCTTTAACTGGTTGGCATGCCTTTTACAATACTGCGGTACACAAGATTAAAGAACTACAGAAAACCTACTGATAGCGGTTTATTGTACTTTTTACTTTCACCCTGAAATAAAAATTGTATGACTTATTGTTTGGGAATAAAAGTTAGGGAAGGCCTTGTTGGTATTGCCGATACAAGGATTACATCGGGTAGCGATACAAGCGTTAAAATCAAAATGCTTACTATACAAAAAGACAGGTTTTCAATTTTTATAATGACCAGTGGGTTACGTTCAATAAGAGACAAGGCAATCGTATACTTTAAGGAGCTGATAGAAAAAGATGAATACAATAAGATGTTTATGGTGGTAAATGCATTTGGCGGGCAGGTTAGAAAAGTAGCACACGAGGATAAAACATACCTGGAGAAGGCGGGTTTTAAGTTTGACCTTTTCACTATAATCGGGGGTCAATTAAAAGACGATGAAGAACACAAATTATTTTTGCTATACCCTGAAGGAAACTGGGTGGAGTTGGGCTATGGGGCACCGTTTGTAATTATTGGAAACTCGGGCCATGGCAAGGCTATCCTTAACCGGATTTTGGATGAAGATACCAGTATGAGAATTGCTTTAAAGACAGGCTTTCTTTCGTTCGATTCTACCAGGGTAAGCTCTAACAATGTAGATTTTCCTATTGATGTGGTATTGTATAAAAGAGACCAGTTTGTTATGGCCGAAAACAGGTATGAAAAGAAAGACCTTGAAGATGTTTCTGATTTGTGGGAGAAAGAGCTAAAGTCCGCATTAAAGAATATTCCCGAAGATTGGATGGAGGTTACCTTAAAAAAACTAAACCCAAAAAATATAACTGAATGAAATTGGAAATCAGTGCTGAATTAAAATATGCAATCCTTGGCCCGGGAACATTCATTTTAAACATACAGGCATTAAGAACTCCGCGCCAAACCGTACTGGAAGAATCGCTGGTAATAGATCCATACATAAAAACGGAGGAGCTGTCGGGCGACCAAAAAGAAAACCGTTTGATAAGATTGGAAGTTGAACAAACAGGCAACATCACCATTACATATAAAGCCATCGTTGATAATTTTTTCAGGGAAACGGATCACACAGAAGGTAGTACCATCTCGATTGGCAAACTTGATAATTCAATTTTACCTTACCTCTACCCCAGCCGTTATTGCCAGTCGGATAAACTGTTTCGTTTTGCAAATACAAAGTTTGGTAATATCAAAAATCCATATGTGCAAGTGTTGGCTTTAACTGATTGGATTTATCATAATGTGGTGTATTCAAGTGGAAGTACCAACTCGCAAACCAGCGCCTACGATACCGTAACAGAACTTGCTGGTGTGTGCAGAGACTTTGCGCATTTAGGTATAGCATTGTGCCGGGCACTCAGTATTCCTGCCCGATATTTTACCGGCTATGCTTATAAGTTGGTACCGGCCGATTTTCATGCTTGTTTTGAAGCATACCTCGGTAACGAATGGGTTTTATTTGACGCTACCCGGTTAGTTCCATTAAATGGTATTGTAAAAATCGCCACCGGCCGCGATGCCGCAGACACAGCCATAGCAAGCATTTTTGGTAATATTGAAGGCAGGGAAATTAACGTTACCTGCAAGTTAATGGACAATGAATTTGAACCTTTTTTTTACAGCAACGAAAAGCTCAAAGGGCTTTCTTACGAATAAAGGTTACCTGAATATCTTTTAAGCAATTGGGGACAACTACTTTGGGGAACAATAATTTGGATATGAATTTTCTATTAAATTTAATTTATGGAAGCTTACTTCGAAACTTTACTGACCATCTATTCAATAGTTAAATCTGAAAGTTCACCTGAGACCTATTTATGCACGCCGCATGAAATCATCCTTAGACAAAGCCAGGATTGGACAACCATCCAGGGTCACCTCGACCAACTGGAGAAGGAAACTTTTATTAATGTAAAACATCTTGATAAAATTGCCGTCTGCATTACTTCCAAAGGCATTGAGAAATCAAAAACTTTAAAAAATAATTTCGTTTCCAATAACTTTTCTTTTTCCAACGAACAAGCAGCATTGGTTACCAAGGACCTGCAGGTTAAAATTGAATAATCCGTTTGCCTTTAGCGGTTATGGGTTTTGATGAAAGAAAGTGTCTTTGTTTTCTTGTAGCTAATAATCTCTCCCTCTGTCGGCTTTTATAACGATTAAATGGAATACACATCAATCGTTATAATTACAAAAGGTAGCCGGCAAATCATAAAATTTATAGCAGTTTTCATAGGTTTATGCCTTTCAAGGGAAACGATTGGCTGATTTTGATCCAAGAACAAGTAATTGTCACAAAATCACAGGTACTTTGCAAACGATGTGATATTTTGAATGAGAAGTGTTTAATCCATAACTTCATTTTTTGAACAGCATTCTATGATTTTACCTGAATGGCAATCCAACATATTGGCGGATAGTAATGTTTTTTTATATATCGTTTTTGACCCCGCAGGAAAAATAGTTTTTTCGAACCGCTGTTTTACTTCACTTGTACTTGCCCGGGACTCAACCGAATATTCACTTTACAAATTTGTTTCTATCCCTGATCATTTAAAAATCTCTAAGCTTTTATTCCAAAGCAACGAGAAGGAATTGAGAGCTGAACGAATCTGCTTTGATGTAAAAGGGTATGACGAACTGGTGGGTACACAATGGGAGTTTACTTCACACAAGCATGAAGAAAACATCTACATTGAAGCGGTAGGCACTGCCATAAATATTACAGCACAACCTTCCCAAGGTCCTCTACGGTCGTTCGAAAACCTGATAGATAAAAAAACCAAAGATCCTTATAAGTTCCTGTTTTATAAAAACCCTGTTCCAATGTGGATCTACGATGTAGCCACGCTTCTTTTTTTAGAGGTAAATGAAACCGCCATTCACAATTATGGTTATTCGAAGAAAGAATTTCTTACCATGACCTTACGTGACATAAGACCCCCTTCTGAAGTAACAAGGCTTATGGAGAAACAGCAAAGCCAGTATATTCAAAATGCCATTAATAAAGGAATATGGAAGCATGTTAAGAAGAATGGAGACGTTATAGACGTTCACATTACCGCACACTTATTAGACTTAGGTGGCAGGCAGGCAAAGCTGGTACTGGCAGAAGATATAACCGAAAAAATAAAGACTGAAGAAAGTCTTATACGCAGTAATGAGCGGTATAATTATGCCAGCAAAGCAACTTTTGATGCCATTTGGGATTGGGATTTTACTACCAATAAAATGTACTGGGGCGAGGGTTTTAAAATGCTGTTTGGTTACGATATTCCCTCTAAAAATGCAGATATTTCCTCATGGTCCGATCACATACACCCGGATGAAAAAGAAAGAGTTCAGGCAAGTATGCTAAGAGCCATAAATAATGGCGCAAATAGCTGGACAGACGAATACAAATACATAAAAGCCGATGGAACGCTGGCTTACGTAATTGACAGGGGAATTATTATACGCGACCACGAAGGAAAGGCTACCAGAATGATTGGAGCCATGCAGGACATCACCATAAGAAAATCGAATGAGCAACAACTGCAAAAAATTAACCTGCAGTTATTACGTCAGCAAAAAGAAAGAGAATTAACTGCATCCATACTACGGTCGCTAAGCGAAAAGGAATTATTGAATGATGCACTCGAAGACATTTTAAGAAAACTAACCATATTTTTTAATTTCGAAATTGGTGAAATATGGTTTTTGAACCTCGATAAAAAACGGCTTGAACTACGTCAGAAATGGTATGCATCAAAGTATGTAGAACTCTTTTATAAAATTCATAGCGATGTGACCTATAAATTTAAGGAGGCTGGTATATTAGGCAAATCGTGGAATGAAAATGAAATAATTTTTATAAACGATTTGCAAAACTACGAGAGCTTTCAACGAAAGCAGGGAGCTATTGATGCAGGTCTTACCAAGAGCCTGGGCGTACCCATAATTTTTAAAGGAGAAACCATTGCCTTATTCTCATTTTTTGGTAAGAAAGAAATAGTTGAAAAAGAAAAAGTAAAACTGTATTTCGAATCACTCAGTTTACAGTTAGGCATCAATATTCAACGTAAAAAAACCGAAGAAGAACTAAATCAGTTTTTTTACCTGTCTCCAGATATTTTAGCCATTATTGGCTTTGATGGTTACTTTAAAAAGATAAATCCGGCCTTTACAAATATCCTCGGTTACGATAAAGTCACTCTTGAAAAGCTTAAGCTTAACGACCTTATGCATCCCGATGATGTAGGCATAACAAACGAAAGATTGATTGAATTAAAAAAAGGTAAAACCGTACATTTTGAAAACAGGTTATTAAGCAAAGACGAAACTTATAAATGGTTATCGTGGGCCACTGCTCCACTTGTAGAGGAAGAACTGATATATGCCACTGCAAAAGATGTTACAGATAAAAAGAACCTTGACGAGAAACTGAACAGGATTTTAGAAAGCATCTCCGATGGATTTTTAACGGTGGATAAGGATTTCACCATCTTGTACTGGAATTTACAAGCCGAAAAACTGTTAAGAGTAAAACGCGAAGATGTCATTGGCAAAAAAATATACACTGTTTTTCAGGGCAAAGTACCAGACAACTTCTTTAACGAATATATAGAAGCTTTTAAAAATAATACTCCCGTACACTTTGAAGAATTTGTGCCTCGTTACAATACGTGGTTCGAGGTAAATGCTTACCCTTATGAAGGCATTTTATCTGTGTTTTTTAAAGATGTAACCGAACGCAAAAAGTCAGAAGAAGTAGTAAGAATTTCAAGCGAACGTTACGAGGTATTGGCAAAAGCAACCAAAGATGCAATTTATGACTGGAATTTGGTGACCAACCGGGTAACCTGGAATGAAGGAATAAAAACCATCTTTAATGACACCGACCTTAAAGAATACAACGACACCCGGTGGTGGAACGAAAAAATTCATCCGGATGATCGGACCAGGGTGTTGGATAAAATAAACAACCATATCAAATCGCACCAATCCAATTGGGAGGAAGAATATAGGTTCCGGTGCAAGAATGGTAACTATAAATACATTTACGACCGCGGTTTTACCATATACAATAACGAGGATCAACCGATAAGAATGATTGGTTCCATGCAGGATTTGACAGAGACCAAATCGAATGAATTGATATTGAAAGAACTGAATGAATCCTTAGAAAAAAGAGCTTCGCAATTAGCTACCTCCAATGCTGAATTAGAGAGTTTTGCCTATGTGGCCTCTCACGATTTGCAGGAACCCCTAAGGATGGTCAGCAGCTTTTTGCAATTGATTGAAAGAAGGTATAAAGATAAGCTGGATCAAAAGGCACATGAATATATTAGGTTTGCTGTTGATGGTGCCGAAAGAATGAAGGGTCTGATCTTAGACCTGTTGGAATATTCGCGGGTTAACAGTCGCAAAGAGCAAAAGGAAATGGTGGACCTGAACGAGGTTGCTTCAAACCTTAAAATTACGTATAAGGAAGTAGTAGAAACAGCTGAAGGAATTTTGGATCTTGGTGAATTACCCATGGTTTTAGGTAACAAAATACAATTGATGCAATTGTTCCAAAACCTTGTGAGCAATGCCTTAAAATATAAAAGCAATCAACCGCCGGTAATTAAAATAACCGTTGAGCAAATAGAAGACTACTATAAGTTTGCAGTAAAAGATAATGGCATTGGGATAGAAGAGCGTTTTTTCAATAAGATTTTTACCATTTTTCAAAGGCTACATAACAAAAACGAGTACTCGGGTACCGGTATTGGCCTCGCCATCTGTAAAAAAATTATTGAGATACATGCTGGTAATATCTGGGTTGAATCGACCCCGGGCCACGGTAGTACTTTTTATTTTACATTGCCATTCAACACAAGTACAGAAGCCGAAATAATTAACGATGGAATGACTAAATAAAAGCAGCTACTTTAAAGCGTAAAAAATATTTTAATAATTTGAAACCTGAAATAACCATTATAAAGAACTAAACCGTTTTAATGCATGAAAGAAATAGATATACTATTGGTTGAAGACAATGAAGGTGATATAGTTCTTACTATGGAGGCTTTGGAAGATGCCCGAATAATGAATAATGTAACGGTAAAACGTGATGGTGCAGAAGCGCTGGATCATTTATTTAACCTTGCCGGGAACGATCATGAAAGTTTGCCCGATTTAATTCTGCTCGATATTAACCTTCCTAAAATTGACGGAAAAGAAGTGCTTAACCAGATTAAGACCAACCCGGCTTTAAAAAAGATACCAGTTGTCATGCTAACCACTTCATCGTCAGAAGGCGACATCCTGGAATCTTATAATAACCATGCTAATTGTTACATTATTAAACCAGTTGATTTAAATAAGTTCTTCAACATCGTAAAAGCTATCGAAAACTTTTGGGTAACAATTGTAAAACTTCCTGCAAAAGATTAATATGATTGATTCTCCGCTTAACATATTGGTAGTAGAAGATAATGCCGGCGACTATATTTTGGTAAGGGAATATCTTGAAGAAATACTTACCAAATCAACAATTTTACATGCCGATACTTTAGCCCATGCTGCTGAAATACTTGAAAAAAATAAGATTGATGTGGTGTTGCTCGACCTTACGCTACCCGATGGAATGGGTAAGGATTCTTTCATGGATATTTATTCAAAAGCTTCTGAAATACCCATTATTGTTTTAACAGGATTTGGCGACACCGAAATGGCGCTTGAAACCTTAAAGTTGGGTGCCCAGGATTATATAGTTAAAGGAGACAGCAACCCTATAGTACTGGCCAAAAGCATTCAATATAGCATTGAACGAAGCAAAATTTTTGACCAGCTTAAAAAGTCTGAAGAACAATATAAATACCTCTTTCAAAGCAATCCCCTGCCCATGTTCGCTTTAAAGAAAGGCACCTTTCAATTTTTAATGGCTAACCAGGCTGCCATTAACCATTATGGATATACCGAAGAAGAGTTTTTTAAAATGACCTTTAAAGATCTTGGGCAAAAGAATGCAAGCAACCAAAACGGCGACTTAACTTTTACCAACAAGGTAAATGAGAACCCTGATATAAAACATGTAAAGAAAGACGGAACTATTATTGATGTGGAGCTTGGCTTCCACGATGTTTTATTGCAGGGAGAAGATGAAAGGTTGATCGTTATACATGATGTTACTGAAAGAAACAGGGCTAAGGAGCAATTGAGGGAAAGTGAACAAATGTTCAGGACCATTTCTGAAAATTTTCCTAATGGTTCGGTGGCAATATTAGACCGTGAGCTTAAAATTTTGTACACGGCAGGTAAAGAGTTTCATGTTCCGGACACCGATCCGTTTGTTCTTGAAAACACGATTTACACCTCGCATTTTAATGAGGAAACCAGCAAAAAAGTAAAGCTGGAACTGGAGAAAGTTTTTAATGGCAACTCCAATGTATTTGAGGCTGGTTACCAATCGCTCAGTTATATTATCAGCGCTGTGCCTTTGTTCGAAAAAGACAATTCAATCAACAAAATACTATTAGCTACTCAAAACATTTCTGAACAAAAAAAGAACGAAACGGAGAAGGAATTATTGATTGAAGAATTGATGCACAACAATAACGATCTCAAGCAATTTTCCTACATAACCTCGCACAACTTAAGGGCACCGTTGTCTAACCTCCTGGGAATTATCAAATTGATAGATCTGTCTTCCATCACCGATCCGATGACCTCTCTTCTTCTTAAGAACTTTAAAGAATGCACGTTACAATTAAATGAAACGGTAAACGATCTTATTAATGTACTGATCATTAAAAACAATGTAAATACCAAGAAAGAAACACTGAGCATCCCACAGACTTTTGAAAAGGTAATCAGTTCTGTTCAAAATACAATAGACAATTTTAATGCACAAATTGAGCACGATTTTAACGATGTTGACAAGGTTGAGTTTAATAAAAGTTACCTTGAAAGCATACTGCTTAACCTGCTTACCAATGCGCTTAAATATAGCTCACCCGACCGTAGACCTTTTATTAGGGTGTACACTAAAAAAATAGACGAAGTAACAAAGCTCTATTTTTCTGATAACGGGCTGGGAATAGATATGGCAAGGCATAAGAATAAAATATTTGGACTCTATCAGCGTTTTCATGATCATGCGGATAGCAAGGGCCTCGGTTTATACATGGTTAACTCGCAAATAATAGTAATGGGTGGCGAAATTGAAGTTGTAAGCGAAGTTGATAAAGGCTCTACATTTGTCATTACTTTTAAAAATTAAACAATCCTATGATCAACCGGGTTTTTTGTATTGATGATGACCAGATAACACTAACGCTTTGCGACCTGGTACTAAAAAAGGCTGCGTTTGCTGAAGAAGTATTGGTTGCAAAAAATGGTAAAGAGGGATTATCTTTCTTCTCAGATTATTTTGCCGGTAGAAAAAATAACAACTCCAAAGAAGAACCTCCACTAATTATTTTTTTGGACTTGAACATGCCTGTAATGAATGGCTGGGATTTTCTGGAAGACTACTTAATGAAGTATGCTGACAGAATTCCGGATACCAAAGTGGTCATACTTTCTTCCACAGTAAACCCCGAAGATTTTAGCAGGGCCAATCAATACAAAATTGTAATTGATTTTATTAATAAGCCATTGACCATTGATGGCCTGGAGGAACTAAAACAAAACGAATACCTCACCCAATTTTTTTAATTAAGAGCACAACCACATAAAGCACGCTGTAAAAAGTGGGCGTTCTTCGTTGTTGTAACAAAGACACATAACTTAACTAGCATATAGTTCTGTCATAATCTGTATTTCGTTTCAATTTTTGGGTGTGTGAACTTAACTGCTGCAGGTAAAAATCCATTTCTTTCTATCTTCACTAACCTAAAAATTAATTGATGGATAATTATGCCATAGCCGACAATTTTTTGTTGTTGGCTAAGTTGATAGATATACATGGTGATAATGGTTTTAAAGCAAAATCCTATGCGTCTGCAGCGTTTATCATAGAAAAACTTCCGGCGCAACTCTCCACTTTACAAGCCGATAAAATTTCTGAATTACGGGGTATAGGCGCTTCAATAGGAAAAAAAATTATCGAGCAGCTTCATAGTGGCCGGCTTCAGGAATTGGATACTTACATTATTAAAACACCAGTAGGCTTGTTTGAAATGTTGAAAATTAAAGGTCTGGGGCCTAAAAAAATTGCTACCGTTTGGAAAGAACTTGAAATAGAAAGTATAGGAGAATTGCTGTATGCCTGTAACGAAAACAGGCTGATGCTTTATAAAGGATTTGGCGGGAAGACCCAACAAAATATCAAAACTTCCATAGAGTTTTATTTGAACAACCAGGGCCATTATCTTTTTTCTCAAATTGAAGTTTTTGCAAATGCATTTACCAAAAGACTGGAAAGCGAATTGAATTATACCTTTTTGCTTACCGGCGATTTTAGAAGGCAGGCAGAAGTAATACATAAGCTTGAATGGGTAACCGATATTGACCAACAAAGCCTGGTGACTTATTTAACTGCAAATGAATATACGATTGAGGAAAAGGAAGGATTGATAGAGGCAAAAGGAAGTGAAAATGTGGCGATGCATTTTTATTTTACAGAAGCTGTTCATTTATATGTAAAGTTGTTTGAGACAACAGGCAGTCACGAATTTATGCATGCATGGCATGAAGCATATCCGAATAGCATAAATAGCAACGTTACAAAAGAAGAGCAGGTCTTTTTAAACAACCAGGTGGCCTTCGTACCTCCATACCTGAGAGAGCAGGCTTCCATAATAAATATTGCCCGGGCAAATGCTATCCCACAGGTGGTAAATGTTTGCGACATCAGGGGTATTATACACACCCATAGCAACTGGAGCGATGGTAGCAACACCATAGAAGAAATGGCACGGGGCGCTATGGACAAGGGTTTTGAATACCTGGTAATAAGCGACCACTCCAAATCAGCGTTCTATGCAAATGGATTGTACCCCGATCGCATAAAAGCACAGCACCAGTTAATAAGAGAATTGAATGAAGAACTGGCACCATTTAAAATTTTCAGAAGCATAGAGTCCGATATTTTAAATGATGGCAGTCTCGACTATGATGATATGGTATTATCATCATTTGACCTGGTGATTGCTTCGGTGCATTCTAACTTAAAAATGAATGAAGAAAAGGCAATGGCCCGTTTGCTTGCAGCAATAGCAAATCCATACACCACAATCTTGGGGCACATGACCGGCCGTTTGCTACTTAGCCGAAATGGTTACCCGGTAGATTATACAACCATCATTGAGGCTTGTGCAAAGCATAAGGTGGTTATAGAATTGAATGCACATCCCCGAAGGCTCGATATGAATTGGCGACATATAGAGCAAGCCACCTCAAAAGGGGTATTGATTTCAATCGATCCGGACGCACATCAAGTGGATGCATTTAAAGATATTAGGTATGGCGTATTGGCAGCACAAAAAGGCGGGCTTACTTCTCAACAAAACCTGAGCAGTTTCACATTAAAACAATTTGAATACTTTCTTTTAAAGCAACAGGCCAAACGCCGGTAGTTGTGGCCATTAGGAGAAAGTAGCAGTTTGGGGGCGATTATTGGCCTGCATAAAAGCGTTTGAGACTGCAGAAGAAGGATCACATCCGTTGGCCAGTAGAAACTGAATTATTCTCCATTACACCATTGAGCCCCGATCTGACCGATGAGGTACGATTGAAAAACGCTCAAAAACTTCAGCCTTAATAATTTATGACTATGCTATAATTGCGTGAACAGGAGACGGTTGCAGGATAACGATCGAAGCTTAAATGAAAAGGCAAAACGGGTAAAAGGAATGATAAACTATTTTTTAGCAGTTATTATAAGGCTTGTAATTCGTACCTTTACGATCATTATTTTTTTTGGTTCATTAATCAGATGAGCCTCAATACAAAACTTATCAAAATACATGGCTAAATCTCAAGAGACGTTTAACAAAAAAGAAAAAGAAAAGAAAAAATTACAAAAGCGAAAAGACAAGGAAGAAAAGAAAGAAGAGCGCCAGGCTAATTCAAGCAAAGGAAAAAGCCTTGAAGACATGATGGCTTACATTGATGAAAATGGTAACATCAGCTCCACACCTCCAGACCCAAGAAAGAAGAAGATTATTAACACCGAGGATATCAGGATAGGCACTCCAAAACAGGAAGATTCAGGCCCACAGGAAGTTGTACGCACCGGGGTTGTTACCCATTTCAACGAATCGAAAGGTTACGGATTTATTAAAGATCAGCAAACGCAGGAGAGTGTTTTTGTACATGTAAACAGTCTTTCGGGTCCCATTAAAGAAAACGATAAAGTAACCTTTGAAGTAGAAATGGGCCATAAAGGACCCAATGCTGTTTCGGTTAAAAAAATATAGGCACTTGCTGGTTTAACAGCTATAAAAGTGCAAAACCATTGGGTTATAAATTGAAAGTATTTTATAGAAAATGCAAAAAGCAGCGACGATACGCTGCTTTTTGCATTAAGCAACATGGGCGAAGTACGATGGGATTGTTTAAATTATCGATAAATACTCCTTAAGGCTGATCTTTCCGCTAATCAGGTGCGTATAAAGAATTGCTTTGTTCACTTCTTTATCTTTTAGTCGATTCACAACTTCATAATCAAACCAAAGATTGCTTATTGCTTTACTTAAACTGTTCATAACATACAATTTTAAAGTTCCATCTGATCAATACGATCAAGTTATTGTGTATTTTATACACATTAATGCTTCAACCTTTAAAAAGTAACCCAAAACTAATTTTTCACCGAGAAATGGGAAAGTAAATCGAGGAGACATTAGGAGAAGAGATTGTTTATTTAACCACCTTGGGTAAGTTTATTTCCGTACCCTCAACAGCAAGATCCAGCTTCATTTTGCCGCCTTTTATGTGATTGATGTCACGAAACAGTTTATCCAGTTGTTGGTCGGTATGCGAAGGGTCGTGATGAAATAACATTAAATGTTTTACGCCTGCCAGCGCAGCAAATGCAGTGGCATCTTCCATTGAGCAATGCCCCCAGCCTACTTTGTTTTTATATTCTTCAGAAGAAAATTGACCGTCGTGCAGCAACAGATCCGAATTTAAAGCAAGGTCGCTACCAGAGAGCCATTTTAAATCTTTTGAAAGGCCTTTTGGCCCAAGGGCAGGCTCATGATCAGGAATGTATGATAAAACGGCATGTTTATCAGAAATTCTGAAGCCTATGGTTGGGCCAAGATGTGTTACGTATCTTGAATTTATAACGAATGGTCCAATGGTAAACGTACTGTTTTCTACTTCATGTAAATGTAATTTGCAAGGCAGATCTCTAAAATGAACGGGGAAAAGAGGTGGTGAAAAATACTTACCTAACCTAGAGCGTAAGCTGGTTAAGGTACTTGCAGGACCCCAGATATGAACTTCCATTTCGGGGTTAAAGAGCGCTTTAAAAAACCCCAGCCCTTGTATATGATCGAAATGCAAATGTGTTAAAAGTATGTCCACCCGTTTATTTTCCAGTTTTATAGACGAATTCAGTCGTTGCATGCCCGAACCGGCATCCAATATTAAAGTCCAGCCGTCTTCTGATACTTCAATACAAGGTGTATTGCCACCGTAATGTCTGGTATCGGGGCCAGATGTGGGTATGGAACCACGAACACCCCATAATGTTATTTTCATTCTTCTTTTTGTCTCCAGAAAATTGCAACAGCACCTAAAAATTTACCTGTTCTGCCGATAATCGGGTAGGAAGTCAGTGAAATTTTTTCTGATTTACCCAGCAGGCTTTCCATTAAAAATGTTTTGTGAAAAGGTAGTTGTTCTGTAAGTGTTTTAACTAAAGGAAGATCTTTTGGATGAATATCAGAACCATCAAATTCCTTTGTTTTAAATATTGTTGACCATATTTCAACGGGCATTTCGCCTGTGTCCTCAAATCGCTTTCCCAATATTTCTTCAGCCGGTTCATTATAAAACAACAAGTTTCCTTTGGTATCGGTTATAAAAACAGGAATTGATAAGCAATCAGCCAACTGCCTGTTTAATATTATTTCTATATCATATGCCATGTAAAATGTTTCAGTCTTTAAGAACGATCAATCTAAAAAACAAAAATAAAAACGATCATACAAAAAGGCTGCCACCAGGTACGTAGAATATCACTTTCTCCATTTATACCATCGAAATTATTTCTAAATGTATTTAATGTAAAAGAACTGAGCGGCAAAAGGGATTCGAACCCTTGACCCTTAGCTTGGGAAGCTAATGTTCTACCAACTGAACTATTGCCGCTATTCTCTTTTAAATTTAAAAAGAATAAACAGCATTTACTAATAAAGTGTATATAATAAACACTCTACCGCGTTGAAATTGATTGTCTAAAAACCAAAAAACACTTTTAGAGGCTTATTGGGCCACTCGCTTATGGAGCTGACTATCGGATTTTGACTTGGACTTATTAGTTGATACAGCAATAATGAAATTGTTTGGGTGCAGGGCAGCCACTTTACCACCGCTTCTTGCCATTGCTTCTTTTGCCGTGCTGGCTTGCCTGGTTGACGAGCCAGGCATTTGCTCATTGAGGCCACTAAAGGCAAAGGATTTGAGCAATTTTCTTTTATGATAGGTAGAATAACAAAAAAAACCAACCATCTGCAATACCGCTGATCCTGCCAAACAAACTGCAATCGTCATTAATATATTCATATCTGTTTTTTTAGGTCAAACGTTCAAATGAATAAATTATTATGCTTCAAAGAATATTTTTATCCATTTGATTCTTCCCTGTTATTAAGACCAATTACCCTGCCAATTTTTGAAATGGAATAGCTTTGTAACCCGTTGTCAAAAACTGGTATTGGTATGTTGATGATGGGTCAGAAATTGAAACACAAGAATAGACAAACAACTATAATGAGCAAAAACATAATATGCCTGAAAGTTTTAATGCTATCAGCCGGAAGTTCCCTGGTGAAAGTACCGCTTACTACAGGCAAATATTTGCTGAAGCCCGGCTATTTGAAAGGGCAGGCCCGTACTTAAAAAGTATATTAAAAAGGTAATGATGCGCAGGGGGCTTCAATGATTTTTAAGTGAAAAATACTTTGGAAAATTTCCAGATTAGAATGCTGGTTAAGAATGAGACTAAGGGTGGTAATAGTTTGGAAATATTAAATTTTTAAAAGCAGATATATTAATAAGTTTGCAGCAGGAAATGCCTTAAAAAGGCGATTTAAAACTTCTTTTAATTGCACTGAAACAATGGATATTGATACTTTCAAAAAATTAACGCACGACGAAAAATTAAAAGAACTGAAGTTCTCCGGGGAGTTGCTTGGACCATACGATAGAAATGGTGAGCCGGGTACGCCAAAAGTTCCGGGTGATATTTATGGCCTGAACGATTTTTTCGTTTACCTAAGCGAAGATGAAAGTACAGTTGTGCCTTCGCGCCGCAACCCTTTGCCTGAAGAATAATCCCGGGTTTTATAGCAGAGCTTGTACCGTTTTATAATTATGTTTTTTTGATCATCTTACTTAGATAACCTGGTAAGATGATCATTCTTCTCTTTTATTGCTTTTCGTTTGGTCCAATCATTACAACCTTCCGTATGCTTAAGGTTGTACAAACCACTTTCACTTCATCTTTTAGTGTTCGGTTTCATTAAGTTTTCAGTGGTAGAAGTAACTCTCTTACCTGCGAAGCTGTTTA
>JAJAYD010000258.1 GCA_026786345.1 Chitinophagaceae bacterium | reverse complement strand
GCCTGTACAAACAACCGAAGCTGCTCATCAGAAAATAGCTCTTTTATTCTCGCCTCATCATTGGTTTTTACAATTACATGTTTATCAAAATCAACATAACCCAGTTTAATATCCTGCATACCAAAAAACTTACCGATCTCATCTAAAAAGTCTTCTTTATGCAGTGCAAATTTAAAATCGTCAGCCACTGGTAACTTCGAAATAAAGCGGGTGATTTCATAACCACCTTCAAAGCCTCCACCCAAATCAATATCTATATCCAGCTCCACAATATGGTTAGCACCTTCCAGCAACGCATTGTATCCTAACAGGTCTTCACCTTCAAAATCGGAGCGTACCTGTTGCCAGATTTCATCTTCGGTTTCACCTTTAATTACTCTTAATTCTGTACTCATATGTATAATTTATAAGTTGAAGGAATGATGTGATATTAAAAATAATGAGAATTAAACTGAAAAAGTAATGCCAC
This sequence comes from Chitinophagaceae bacterium, assembly GCA_026786345.1. GTDB lineage: Bacteria > Bacteroidota > Bacteroidia > Chitinophagales > Chitinophagaceae > Segetibacter. Next base: position 9,126 of record JAJAYD010000258.1, on the reverse strand, counting down.
TTCAGTGGTGGTATTATCTCATAATCTTATTTGTCTTTGCAGGTTCTCCTCTCAGATACCGCGTGTGGGCAGGGAACCTGCAATCGCAATGAGATATGCTTTTGATAGTACATTATGAAGATTTGCATTACAGGTTCCCTTTCCTTTCGCACAAGGCTGTGCAAGAAGAAACTGTCAGAACAAAATCCCGGTAAAGGCCATGAAAGGAGAACCTGGCAGGACAAAAAGAACTCTATAAATGCATAACACCTGCCGCAGGATACTCATCAAACGTTATTGACCTTGCCAAATTTGCATCGTGGCAATTAAGGTTACTCCCCGCAGGTAAATCTGAAGTATTAAAAACGTCTACCTTAAAAGAAATGCAAAGGATACAATGGACAAGTCCTGATAAAAAATTGACATGGGTCCCTGATTTTTATATTGAATACAACGCTAACGGAACTACCACGGTTGAACACGACGGCTCTTGTCCTGGTTATGTTAGTGTAGTGATGATTGATCCCAGGGAAAATTTGCGTCACCGTGATGGTAAATTCACAAGGGGTAGATGTCTATAAATACAGCGACCAGATATTTAGCTTATTAAATAAAAATATTACTGCTGATACCACTACAAAAAATATTGACCTTTCAATGTATAAAGGGAGATATGACAATTATACGTGGTCAGACGAAGTGGCGATAGTTCAATTTAAAGGAAGACTAATCATGTTTGGGCTGCCTGCTAATTCACCCGCGGATGGCATAAGAAAATGTCAATACATAAAACGTGATACTTTCGGAAGGATTAGGCCTGATGATAAAACATTGGGTGAAGAATTAATATTTGTAAGAGAAGAAAATTGTAAGATCAAAAATGCACGTTCATTTAGTAATTAAATGAATAAGATCGACTAATACATACATGCTTGTTATTTAAGCACAAAATCAGAAAGGCTGCCTAACATTGGGTTTGCTACAAGGTTGGCTGGCCAGAGGCAGTGGGCATTTTATTGTTGTGCTCCTTCACCGGCTAAAGTTAACTATAAGGAGATTGAATGTTTCTTGTACATTTAGGTCATTGCCTTTAAATTGAATCCATAGTTATCAATTCGCTTTTTCCGCTTTTCACATGTTAATCACCAGAAATAGTTTCAACCCAAAAACGAGAAATTATCCAGCATTAAAGTCACGTATGGATTGGCTAATTATTCATTGTCATTTATGTGAAAAATTGGAAAGCCGGCATCGTTTTTAAGGTCTTGAATATTTGAAATGATCGCTTACCAAAAGGCAGTTTGCCCCGTTTTCGACAATTAATCCAATAGTATGCTTGCAGTATTCAAAAAAAATTAATTGAATATTTCAATACCCCTCAACGGTTTTGATAACTCATTACTAATGATTAAGTTTAAATTGGTATTTCAACCTGCCTAAATATTTATTAGTATGAAAAATAAAACCAGCCTGAGCACAGTTGTAGGTATACTGTTTTCATTTATACTCAATCCACTCTTCGCCCAAAAATCCAGCACCGTTACAGGCCTTGCCTATAATGGCAAATCTGCCAACACTGTTAAAATAAGTGTTTTAACTCCCGGCGGTGGAAATAAACCCGAAATTTCCATTGGCGATAAGTTGAGTTCGGGCACAAAACTTATCATCCCTCCTGCCACCATCGTCATGTTGCAAACACAAGGTGGCAGGCAGGTGATTAAACCTACCGATCCTGCAAAGTCAATGGAGTACAAGGTTGAGTTTACCAGCGATGGCGAGAACCATATTGCCAAAGGTTTAGGTGCGCAAATTGTAAATACCGTTAATAAAACCCTTGGGTATAATTACCGCAACACCAACGAGCGGGGCACTACCGCCGCAAGTAAAGGAACGGTATTTACGTTCACCGATCTATCAGAATCGAAAGATGAAAAAGCTACTATTGTAACCAACGAAGGCACCATTAATATTGTTGACCAGGTGCCCTGCACTATAAATGGAGAACCCATAAAAAACAACCGAAAAGGTGGCATAACAACCAAATCGGTTTCACAAACCCAATCAGCAGGTGAGGCTGCCTTTACCTCAAGCAATAAACCCGTTGAATACAGTAATTACGAAGCTGCTATTGCATATATTAAAAATGAAATAAACAACGAGAGCAGGAATAGTGAGGCCGATGGTGAGAATATAGCGGATGACTACATGTGCCTGGGCGACCTGTATATGGCAAACGAACAACCGGCGGAGGCAGCAACGGCATACAAAGCGGCAGCTGCCTATTTTAACGATGTGTATGGTGAGGATGACATGGTAACGCTTGAGGCAAATATATCGCTGGCGGAGGCTTACATAGAGGAAAAGCATAATGAGCAGGGCTCAGCACTTTTATCGCAAAGCATAAAAATTTTAGAAGAGATGCTAAGCCTTGACCTGAAAGATTATGAATATGTAAAGGAAAATGACGATGCCGAAAGCGAGGACTTGATTTGCGATGAAATTGGCGAATTGTATGATTATTTGGGATGGGCCTACAACATTGCCGGCGACGAGACAAAAAGCAAAGAATATTACGCTAAAGCAGAATCTGATTGCGAATAATATAAAAATTTATATGCTTACCCTAAAACGGCTGGCTGTTTACTTTATCACTTTTATCGTATCCGTTGCGCTTGTTATTGGTTTTGTAAATTGGAAGTGGCTGGATAAGTACCTCGTGAATGAGGCAAACAAGATTAGCAGCGATAATGAGTTATTAAATAAAGAAATCGTATTTATTAATCTTGAAAAACAAACACATGGCAGCGAGGCGGAATCCTTTAAACTGTTCCGAAAGTCTATCATTAAATTATTGAACACGATTGCCGGTGAGGCTAAGGATAAAAAAGGCCCAAAGGGTGTGGTACTGGATATATGGTTTAGCAACGATACTACCGAACTTGAAAACCTAAAAGCCGCCCTAAAACAATTAAAAGATTTAAAGGTTCCCGTATATGCTTCGTATAACATAAACGAAAAGCATGAGAGTATCGACTTAGAAAAAATCGATTTTAGCGAAGTTGAAGACAAGCATGCAATTGATTTGTATAATGATTATTTAGCAGGCGCAGATGGTAAAAATCCGGGTAGCGGCAGGTACCATACTTTTTTTTATCCCGAAAAAAATGTGGCCAATTATGAAAATGATATCTACCTCAAATCATTAATATTCGATTCTGTTTTAATAGAATCGCTGGCACGTAAAGTAACCCTGGATTTAAGTAATTCTCAAAACCTGAGCCGGAACCCTAAGCGGGGCGGCTCCATTGTGCCCTACGGAAATTTAGCTGAGATTGAAAATAAGACCTTCACTTTTATTGCCGACAGTACACGGTCTGCCGGCGTTTTTCAATCACCCTCCGGGGTTAATGCTCCCATTGATATCAATAAAAATATCCTGGTAGTAGGCGATGCCGAAAACGACCTTGTTGACATTGGTACAAAAAAAATTCCCGGCCCTTATATAGTAACATGGGCGTTAAGCGATTTACTTGATAACAATAACAGGTTGAAACTGCCCATAGAAAATCTTGCCGTAATCATTGGCCAAATCTTGTTTTTTTCATTTTTCACCGTACTTATTTTTGCCTTATTATTTAAATACATAAAAAAGTTACAAACCAAGCCGGCTGTAATTGCAGCAATAGCCTTTGCAGCAAGCATGATCTTCTTTTTTATTTATGGCCGGCTGATACTAGGCTTTAATTATGTTATACCTGCAGGTCATACCATTGTGGCTTCAATAATAGCCGCGTTATTATGCTGGCGTTTTGCGCATAAATTTCTCGTAACCGGCGTTGCCGAAGGATCGCAGAAATATGATGTATTCATCAGCTACTCACACAGCCAAAGCGACTGGGTTTATAAAAATGTTTATGAACCATTGGCAACAGTAAAAAAGGCGAATGGCGAGAAGTTGAATATATTTTTCGATAAAAAAAGTATAGGTTTTGGTGAGGCATTTACGGCCAAATATATGTGGGCTATTGTGGATGCTAAAAACTTTCTTGCCGTAATTTCGGAAGATTATTATGGTAAAAACCACTGTAGAAATGAATTGGATTGTGCCGTAAAACGAAAAGTGGAAAAATTGCTGAACGTGCAGATATTGGCCTTTACATTTAAGTGTGTGCCGGAAGCCTATACGGTTTTTAACTGCATAGATAAATCAGTTGATCCTGATTTTATTAAAGCTATTAGCGAAAACTTAGCAACTGAAAGTTGACTGAGTTTATAAAGGGTTTCATTATACAAATTTGCTCATTTAAGGGTATTATATATTCGTTTAACGGTTCGCCTGCCTTAATGCATTCCTAACAATAAATCCTGCCGTGTTGTGCATGTTGCTTCGAAGGGCACCCCGGACTTTTTTATTATGGGGTTTTCGACCAAATGCGTGAGCAGATGTTTGATTAGTGCAAATGAAAACAGTGATTCTATTTAGCAAACTTTAGAAAGACCTATTGAAGCATTGAAATCAACTTTTTGTTCGCTAATAGACTTCCCCTTTTCTTCCTGCTAACCTGGCGCTGAACTTCAGCCCAACGCTAACCCGTTAAGGTTGTGGGTAACCGACTTACTGACAAGCCCTTCGATGATGTCTGCCTGTCTCTTCATATTGCAGGCGTAGGATGTCCTCACTTCAACCAGCATCATTTTTGTCTTTGCACGTTCTCCTCTCATGGCCCGGAACGTGGGCAGGGTACCTGCAACGGTGCAATGAGATATGCCTTTCTCAGTACATTATGAAGATTTGCATGACAGGTTCCCTTTCCCTTCGCACAAGGCTATGCAAGGAGAAACTGTCAGAACAAAATACCCAAATATTCGCAATTAAAGTTACACACCTGCGCCAGTGTGAAAGCAAGCTATTGTGCTGCTATTTGTCTTTGGTTGTGTCACTCACTTGTACGGTTGGTTCTTTACGCAGCAAAGTGAAGATAGATTACGAAACGCACCGTCCCGTAGCTAAACACAAGGCTTTGAATGGAGACGTTGCGGCGAAAGAAAGTTTTGTTTTTTGAATTCCATTCGCTGACTGGCTTTTATCTTGAACTCCGGATGCCCCGCGGAACATCTGGAATAATGGCTATCACTGGTTTTCTCAATCCAACACAATAACCGGAGCTGAATGTATTTTTTGTTCAATAAAATCCAAAGCTTTCGTAAGTCCATCTTCTGATTTAAGTTTATTGCCAAGCGACGAAACTTTTATACGCATTTCGTCACTTTGCATTTCCTTTAAAGTTTTAATAAGTTTTGTTTTGGTAAGCTTTGTAAACGGTATATGCTTTCCCACTCCCAGTTTTGTTATTCTTTCTCCCCAAAAAGGGTTGTCAGCAAATATTGAGCAGATAAGGGCAGGCACACCAGCTTCAATGCTTAGGTGCGTTGTGCCAACCCCTCCATGATGTACAATGCAGCTACACTGCGGAAACAGCCATTCCAGATTGGCGTTCTGTATTACAAATACAGCATCATTTAATTTAATACCTTTTGCATTTGACCAACCTGAATTTATAATTGCCCTCACTTTTAATTCCTCGCAAATTTCTAATACCATATCCCACATCGCTTTTGGGTCAAGTACGGGCATGCTTCCAAAGCCAAAATAAACAGGCGCTGTACCTTTTTTAATCCATGCCTTTAAGTCGTCAGAAGGTTCGTTTATCAATTTGTTATTACCATCTGCTTTCCAAACACCTGTGGTAATAACATGCGCTGGCCAATCGGCCGGATTAGGAAGTATGGAAGGGCTGTACCCATTAAGTACGGGCACATTTTGATCAATCACTTTTTTTAGAATTGATTTTGCAGATGTTTTTAAACCCAACGTCCTGCACCATTCGTTGATCTCTTTGTTTAAACTGGCAGCATATACCTTAAAGAAAATTGAATAGGACAACCTGTTTAAAAAACCGAAATGGAGGTTTTTATGGGCGACCATAAAATGAGGAAATTCTTTTGTTGAATAAAATGCAGGGTTTACATAAGCATCAATTAGTGGAATCTGTAGTTTGGCAGAAATTATGGCAGCATTAAAACCCATTAATGTACCGCCAATAATTAAATCGGCACCTCCGCAAGCAGCTAATGTATCCCGCTGCATTGCATACCTGTTTTCATAAGTTATTTTGCCCATCTCTTTTACAAAAGACTGTGCATTGCCTCCTGCCAATAATTTTTTACCTTGTTCAGAGTTTAAAATCTCCTGCGTGTTTCCATATATAGGATGATAGGTAAGCCCGGCATTTTTTATATATTCTTCAAAATTTGATGGTGCTGCCAATACTACCCTAAAACCTCTTTTTTCTAATCCCAGGGCAAGAGATACATAGGGTATTACATCACCTGCACTGCCGAAAGTTAGAATTGTAATTTTCATAAGCTGTTTAATATTGATAGTTATGAGTTAACAGAATTTATATGTATGGAATTCTTTATAGATATCCATTTAAAATACTGCAATACATGCCGTTTCAATCTGCACTTGGATAAAGACAAATTAAGATATGTTGTAAGATTAGAATTAACAACAATTGATGCCATAAATACTTAAGCTAACTCAAACTTTGTCCTTGCAGGTTTGTCCATGCAGGTTCCCCTCTCGGAGCCCGGCAAGTGGGAGGGAACCTGCAATATTGCAATGAGATATGCCTTTTGCCAGTACATTATGAAGATTTGCATGACAGGTTCCCTTCGCTATCGCACAAGACCATGCAAAGAGAACCTGTCACGACAAAAAATAAAAGCTACCACACCTTGCCCAATATATAATCCAACCGCATGAAGAGTGCGACGCAACCAAAGCTTCACAATAGCAATAAAGCTTAATTCAAAATAATTCTCTATTCCTTCTTCAGCATCATCAAAAAGCCTCACCCAAATCAATATCTATAGTAAGCTCCACAATAATGATTGGGTCTTCCAACAATAGGTTATATCGTCGGCAGGGAACCTGCAACGTTGCTATGAGATATGCCTTTGTCACTACATTATAAAGATTTGCATGGCAGCTTCCCTTTCCTTTCGCACAAGGCTGTGCAAGGAGAACCTGTCCAGACAAAATATTTTCAGGCTCATCCTCTTGCATGGGCAAAACTATTAATATACTTTTAAGGGTTTTCCTAAACTCCTCAATCCAAAACTCACTATTATGAACAAAATTTTCCTGTTCGTCCTCGCGTTCAGCTTCGTTGCCTGTAACAGCAACGATAAAAAAAATGAAGCCATAAGTAATACTGATCTTATCCAGCAAAATTTAAAAGGTAAGGTTCAGCGCTTCGAAGAAAACGCTACTACAATTGACAGCGTTGGAAAGAGTAAGGTAGATTCAACAGTAAACATTGCTGATTTTAATGAGAAGGGTTATCAATCCACTTATTCAACCAAAGACCTTACGGGAAAAGTAACAATGGAGCAGCACATAAAACATAACCCCGACGGAACTTTTGCTGAAACGACAACCAAAAAAAATGGCAAACAAACTGAAAGCCTGGTTACGGAGGCAAAAGACGGAAAATATACCGGCGGCAAAACCTACGACTCAACTGGCAAACAAGACAGCTACTATACCGATCTTAAAACCAATGAAAATGGTGTGGTGTATGCAGGCAGGCAGCATTTTATGGACGATAGAATAAAATCGACATTTGATATGAAATATGACGGGCCACATTTTTTAGGCGGTACCTCCACTGACAGCACCGGCAAAACAACCTATACCGGAACAGTTAAATTGAATGATAAGGGAGATGCCATGGAGGAAAACATGACAACAGTTGAAAAAGACATAACCAAAAAAGAAATACTTACCCACAAGTACGATAGTTATGATGATAAAGGTAACTGGACACAACGTACTACCTATAACGACAAAGGAAAGCCAACTAAAATTGTTAAACGAACTTTTAGCTATTTTAAGGATTGATTTAAAACGGATTTTTGTCTTTGCAGGTTCTCCTCTCAGAGCCCGGCGCGTGGGCAGGGAACCTGCAACTTTGCAATGAGAAATGCCTTTGCCAGTACATTTTGAAGATTTGCATGACAGGTTCTCTTTGCTTTTGCACAAGGCGATGCAAGGAGAAACTGTCAGTATAGAAAAAGAAGATGATTTATCCTTACTAAATTTTGTATGGATGAAAAACACTAACACAGGATAAATGCTAAAAGAAATTCATCAACAAGATGGATATGTTCTTAATTCTTTATTACCTGTCGGGTAATAGTAGCTCCTTCGCCTGATAGCTTTAACCTGTAAACTCCTGCGGCACAGGCTTTTAAAAATTCCAGCGTTTCTGTTGCCGAACCCCCCGTATGCTCAATTACTTTGTTTATTATTTGCTGACCTGTCTTATTGGTTAGGGTTAGAGTATAACTTCCCTTCTTTAAATTGCTTATCTGTAAAGCGATGGTATTACCATTTGTCGGGTTAGGATAAACTGTAACCTGGGTAATTCCGCTGCTGATATTCACTTTCATCATTCGGCTGTAAGTTACCTGTCCTGATTTATCTATTGTTTTTATGCGATAAAAATTTACCCCGTTTAAAGGATTAGCATCAAACAAATTATAGGTTGTAACAAGGCTGCTGTTGCCTTTCGCAATAACACTTCCCAGTTTAGAGAATTGTTGCCCATTCTGTGATCTCTCCACTTCATACCTGTCTATATTATCTTCCTGCTGCATGGTCCATTCTATCTGCACCCCTGCATTTTTCTGATATGCCTTTGTATTAGTAATAGTTATTGGCAGTACAGCAGCATCTATTTGAAAAACCGAAACTGTAGCTGAAGAAAAATTTGCCGTAGCAATTTCAGGAACTCCATCTCCATTAAGATCGCCCATGGCAACAGACCGGGGCTCTGACCCGGTAGTAAAATCAACTTTAGCGGCAAGACTGATAGTACCCGAAGTGGAAGTATTGCGCAATAATGATATAGTATTGGAGTTTGAATTAGCAACTACCACATCGGGCTTACCATCTCCATCTATATCGCCGATAGCAATATAATACGGGCTAGTTCCGCTGGTAAAATCTACTTTAGGGGCAAACGACGAGGCAGTTATAGTACCTGAAGTGGAAGTATTGCGCAGTACTGATATAGT
>JAJAYD010000257.1 GCA_026786345.1 Chitinophagaceae bacterium | reverse complement strand
GCTGTTGGTCGCCTGACCAAAAGCGACAATTCGGGATGTAGCCAATGGGTTTGGGATAATTTCCTCCATAGAAAAAGGGCAAAACATCGCTGTCTTGCCCTTTAAAAAATTGAGACGAGTTTAAAATATATAATCAAGCCGCAGGTAATTGCTTTGATGTTCGCGAACAATGGTTTGTACTATTTCTTTATTAGCAGTAGTTTCCTTAGTTGCAATCAACACCCGTATACTAAATGCCCTTAATGCATCTGCAACACTCAGCGTTCCTTCTGCACTGTTTTTTCTTCCATTAAAGGGGTATACATCGGGGCCACGCTGGCATTGAGTATTAATGTTGATGCGCCCTACCTGGTTAGCCAATTCATCAATTAAGTGCCCGATAGTTTTTGGGTCTTTTCCAAATATGCTCAACTGCTGACCAAAGTCGGATTGCACAACATAATTAATTACCTCATCAATATTTTTGTAGGGAACAATGGGAACCACCGGGCCAAATTGCTCTTCTGTATAAATCCTCATTTTTTCGTTTACAGGATATAAAACCGCCGGGTAAAAAAAAGTATCGTTTACTGCTCCGCCGTTTTCATTCACTACAGCAGCTCCAAATTGTTTGGCATCGTTTACCAGACCAGCTAAGAAGGCTGTTTTTCCGGGTTCGGGCAGGGGAGTAATTTTTACATCTTTTTCCCAGGGCATACCAATCTTTAGCTTTGCAACAGCAGCAGTAAATTTTTGTATAAAACTTCCGGACATATTTTCATGTACAAAAATAATTTTCAAGGCCGTACACCGTTGCCCATTGAATGATAGTGAGCCAGCCAACACTTCAGTAACAGCAAGGTCGATATCGGCATCCGGTAAAATGATTGCAGGATTTTTTGCATCCAATCCCAGCACACTACGCAGTCTGTGTGGTTTAGGATGTAATTTTTTTATATCGCTTGCCCCTTTATTGGTGCCTATAAAAGCAAACACATCAATTTTGCCTGTCTCCATTAAAGCGCCAACGGTTTCTCTTCCTTTGCCATAAATAATATTGATAACGCCCTTTGGAAAACATTTTTTGAACACGTTCAGCAATGGTTTTATAAAGAGCACACCATATTTGGCCGGTTTAAATACTACCGTGTTGCCCATTATTAATGCAGGAATTAATGTGGTGAAGGTTTCGTTTAACGGGTAATTGTAAGGTCCCATGCATAAGGCCACACCCATTGGTACACGGCGAATTTGTGCAATAATGTTTTCTTCATTTTCAAATTTTGAATTACGGTGATCAAGGCTTTTTAGCTCCTTGATGGTATCTTCAATATAGATACAAGTGCGATCAAATTCTTTTTCGCTGTCGGGCAGGTTCTTGCCTATCTCCCACATTAATAATTTTACAACATCGGTGCGTTGTTTTTTCATTTCAAATAAAAACTGCTCAACATGGGCTATCCTGTTTGTAATGCTCATGGTGGGCCATTCGCCGGTACCATTGTTATAGGCCAGCACTGCTGCGTCCAATGCCTCCAGCGATTCTTTCTCCGTTAACAGGGGCGTGCTGCCAATAATATTTTTTTCGTTCCCGTTTCCATTGTTGAGGGTTACAGGCGATACCACATCATTCATTGGGCCAGCCCATAATTTCAGCTCACCGTTTACAAGGTATTCACGTTGCTCAATGGTGCCATTCAGTTGCCATTGAGAGGGGATTTCAGCTGTAGTTGGAAAGACATTTTCAAGCATTGACAGTCATTTTTTTTAGTTCAAATTTATAGAAACCGCAAGTTGCACTATTAACACCAAACATTGTAATTGGTTGAACTGGCAGATAGCGATCTCCGATAGTCGATGTAAAAACAAAAGCAGGCAACCATCATCAATGATAAAGAATACAGGATTGAACACGCCATTTAAAGCCTTGCGTGTAGGCAGGGAAACTTTGTCCATTAACTCAATAGCTTCTAAAGTTTAATCCTTCTGAAATAAACTTCTTACTGATAAGGGAATTTTTTAAAATTTTTTGTCCTTGCAGGTTTTCCTCTCAAAGCCTGGTGTGTTGGCAGGGAACCTGCAATTTAGAAATGTGAAAGTAGCTTTACCCTGCATTTTGAAGAGTTGTTCTGGCTTTATTAACAGGTTCCCTTACCTTTCGCACATGACGATTTAAGGAGAACGTGTCAGGACAAAAACTAATGCTTGAGTTAAAAGCATTAATCCATTTGGACGATGTTCACCTGACACAGGCAATTAACTATTAGGAGGCTTACGGTTTAGGCATTGGACTACTGGTTAACTTCGTCGCAAAGAGCCTTGAGTTTAAAAGGGTGATGAAACCTGTTAAGAAATCATAGACCATCAATGAATCATTTTAATCACAGTTCAGACGAAAGAAGGCAATGAGCACGAACCAGATAGTGTCGAACGTATGGAATTTCTGTAACCCATTTAAGAGCCGACGGTGTGGGTTATGGAGACTACCTGAAGTTCAGCTATGATGAAATCATTTCCTCTGATAAAACTTCTTTGGATATTACGTGGCTGAAGGATATCATTGGCTGATCTGGATACCTTCCCGACCCTGATGTGTTGGCTGAAGAGATCGCAGAGAATTTGGAACGTGCGTTGGGAAGTTTTAAGAGATTATTGAGCAATTGAAAAATTGATTGTTTGCTACTCAACAAACGATTGTCATAAAATTTATTGCGTTGTCATATTGTTTTGGTCGTGTTGTTGGTTGTGTATTGTTGCTTGTTTGTTTATCGTTTGCCGGCAACAGCCAGTTATGCAGCGGCAGCCTGGGCGACCCTGCCGTAAACATCACTTTTGGGTATGGCTCAAATCCCGGTCTGCCCTTGCCTGCAGCTACCACCAATTATAAATATGCCTACGATGCCTGCCCTGTAAATGGTTTTTACAGCATAGTAAGTAGTGGGGTTGAATGCAATTATGGCTGGCATGTTTTACAAAGCGATCATACAGGAAACCCTAATGGTTATTTTATGCTGGTAGATGCCTCTTTTGAACCGGGTGATTTTTACCTTGACACCGTTACCAGTCTTTGTGCGAATACCACCTACGAATTTGCTGCCTGGATGTTGAACATGAAGAAAATTACCCAGGGTATACGGCCCGATATTGATTTTTCAGTAGAGACAACCAATGGGGTAGTATTGCAGAAATATAACACAGGATCCATACCCGTTGAAAACGAAATTAAATGGCGGCAATATGGATTTTATTTTACTACGCCACCTAATATATCTGCGGTTGTGTTACGCATGACCAACCGGGCACCGGGAGGCGGGGGCAACGATCTTGCATTGGATGATATTACTTTTAGGCCGTGTGGCCCCATTATAAATGCCGGCATTGCAAACCACAGCGATACGCTTGATGTATGCGAGGGCGATAGCAGTTCTTTTACGTTTACCGGTGATGCGGCAGCGGCTTATTTAAACCCTGTATACCAATGGCAGGTTAGTACAAATGTTGGTACTTCGTGGCAGGATGTTGCCGGTGCTAACGCGGCAACCTATGTGCGTATACCCACCGGGGTGGGCACGTACCTTTACCGCCTGGCCGTGTCGGAGCGTAATGCCCTGACAAATATAAAATGCCGCACAGCCTCGCACAACCTGCTGGTGCAGGTGCACGCCAGCCCGATAGTAAATGCAGGTGCCAATCGTACCATATTCGCAGGTGATACGCTTCATTTAAATGCAACTATTCAGGGCGAAAGGTTAACCATTGTATGGAGCCCGGCTGCAGGTTTAAGCAATGCGCATATACAGTCACCAGTTGCTTCACCTACGGCAAATACAACATACACTTTATTTGGTCAAAGTATTTATGGCTGTAAACAACAGGATGTTGTTGATATAAAAGTGGTTGAGGGAATTTTTGTACCCACTGCCTTTACGCCTAATAACGATGGGTTGAATGATAAGTGGCGTATTCCCTTTTTAGACCCCATACTAAATGCTACGGTGTATGTATTTAACAGGTACGGTCAAATAATGTATAAAACAAAAGGCACCACAGTAGAGTGGGATGGAAGCTTCAGGGGCCTGCCTCAAACGTCGGGTAATTATATTTACCTGATTAAGTTTACCAACGGTAAAAAAGAGAGGAAAGGCACTTTTATGCTACTTCGTTAGTTGCCTTCGGATGCATTCGTTGCCTTCGGCTCCGCTCAGGCAACGAATGAACGCCTGGCTACGGCGGCGGTGGTTGAGCGAAGCCGAAACCACCATTGTTGCCTTCGGATGCATTCGTTGCCTTCGGCTCCGCTCAGGCAACGAATGAACGCCTGGCTACGGCGGCGGTGGTTGAGCCTAGCCGAAACCACCACTGGGTACGGTTATTACATTCAGTCAATTAGGAAATAGTAAATCATTCATCTCTAACGCAAAATCAACATGACAACTAAACAATTTGTATTGGCATCCCGCCCGAAGGGTTTACCAACCCATGATAACTTTCGTATGGAGGATGTAGATCTTCCGGAATTGAAAGATGGAGAAATCTTATTACAAGGCATGTATTATTCTGTTGACCCATACATGCGGGGGCGAATGAATGATGCCAAATCTTATGTTCCTCCCTTTGAAATAGACCAACCCATGCAGGGTGGTGTCGTGGCAAAAGTAACCGGGAGTAAATCGGGAAGTTATACAACCGGTGATGTAGTTGTGGGCATGTTTCCCTGGCGCAAAGATTTTATTGCAAATGACAAGGATGTAAGAAAGATTGATACAAGCCTGGCCCCCGCGAGTTATTACCTGGGCGTGTTGGGTATGACAGGATTAACCGCCTATTTTGGTTTGATGGATATAGGAAAGCCAAAGTCCGGCGAAACAGTGGTGGTGTCAGGCGCTGCTGGTGCAGTAGGCGTAGTGGTAGGGCAAATTGCCAAAATACATGGTTGCCATGTGGTAGGTATTGCGGGGTCTGATGAAAAGGCAAAACTGCTGACCACTGATTTTGGTTTTGATGATGCCATTAACTATAAAACCACAGCGGATATGAATAAAGCTATTGCAGCAGCATGTCCCAAAGGAGTGGATGTTTACTTTGATAATGTGGGTGGCGATATCTCTGATGCCGTCATTAGAAACATTAATTTTCATGCAAGGATACCTTTGTGCGGACAAATTTCTTTATACAACAGTACCGAAATACCCATGGGGCCAAGGTTACAACCCATGTTGCTTACCAGGAGTGTTTTGATGCAGGGTTTTATTGTAACTAATTACCAGGTGCAATTTCCCGAAGGCATTAAAAAACTGGCAGGATGGATAAAAGAAGGCAAATTGAAATTTACCGAAACCATTGAACAGGGCTTCGAGAATTTGCCAAAGGCATTACTGGGATTGTTTGATGGAGAAAATACGGGTAAGATGGTGGTGAGGGTGTAAGATGCTGCGGTTGCCTTCAAAGAAACCGACTTTATAGCCAATGCTTAGAAATAGACGCATTCGCAGCTAAAAATAAATACCGAAATATTTATGTGAAAGTAGATTGATTAAAATTTTTATAAGTCGTTTTAAAACAGTGCGGGTAACTCCCAATTTAAATGCTCAAAGCTATATTTACTCATTAATAAAATCTAAAAGTCTTTAACCACGGGTACAGCACCATCCGTCATAATACTGATTTGATGTTTAATGTGAGCCGGCTCCAAAACTCTTTTCCAATCTTCTTTAAAAATTAGTGGCTTGCCAATTTGAATCGCCTTGTAACAGGCATCAGAAAATACACCGCCTGGTATTTTGTCGAAACAAAGGGCTAATTCAATGTTGATATGGCCCATAAAAAAATCATAAGCTGCTTCCCTTGGCACCCCTTTACGAATCACCTCATCCAATGCCTCCCTCATGGTTACCATTACGGCACCCAAGAAAGTTTCAGCTAATCCCGGCTCAAGCATCGCCATATTTTCAGCAGAAATTTTATGTGATTTACTTACTGGTGCATAAAATATTTTTGCCAAATCTTCTCCTATTTGATAATGGGCTTCGGGGCCTTGAAATAAAGCACATACGATTACTTGCTTTGCGCCTATCCCTCCAAAAAAATCAAAATGCTTACTTTCATCACTTTCCCAATTAAAAACAGATGGATGGGTTGGGTGGGCAACAAAATAAGTGATATCTGCTCTGGCCGGCAAATGACCACCTACGGCAGCAGCAGGGTCTAATGTAATAACAATACAACCGGACTTAAATTTATCAACATATGCCGTAGCTACTTTGCCGATGAAAACATCAGGAACCGCCAGAATTACAACATCTGCATCCGGTATTGCTTCATCACCCGAAATTGTAACGCCTCTTTCTATTAATCTTTCTTTACCGATATCACTTATTTCAACATAAGAGACCTCAAATTTATTTGTTAGAAGGAAATTATCAGTCAGCCTACATCCCATTTTGCCGCCGGCTCCTACTAATGCTATTTTCATGATTTATATATTTTGTTTGCTAAAAATTAGTCTTGAGAAATACCTAAGTATGCTTTTTCAAAAAAGCTTTCGTCTCCATTTTGTCCACCTTTTAAAATAATCTGCAGGTTATCCATTGCAGGCTTTTCTGAGTGAGATAAACACATAGGCGCCCCAGGTGCAACAGGCATCAAAAACTCCAATGCCGAAATTTGTAACATCCGGGTAATTTTACCAGACGTATCTCCACCTACTGCAATCACCCTTTCTGTGTTTGTATTTTCAATTAGCCTGCCAAGTAAATTCCCTAATAAATTGGGTAATCTTTCTTGTCCTCCTGAAATATCTTTAACTGCTGCAACAGAAGGATCATCCGGCCCCAATGCAGAGTATATTATTAATGGTGCGTTTTTTTCGAGTAATTCAACAGCCAATTGCTCTAGCTTTTCAGCTTCAGTATTCCAGTTGCACTCTTCTAATAGTTTCAGCGCATCAATTGCCAACGTATGAAAACCTTGTTGTTTTGCAAATTGAATTTGAGAGCGGTAACAGGAGAACAACTGCCAGACATCACTAACATTTTATCAGCCCTACCAACTGGTTCAATTACGATTGGCTGCCTATTTTGTGAAATTGTTTCATGAAAAATTGCATGTTCAACCGCAGACGAGCCGACAATCAGTTGACTTTTATTTATGGAAGTTTTGCTGAGTAAATTGCCGATTGTATTAAAATGACTTTCGCATAAGGTGTCAAAAAGTATTATCGTTCCATCTGCTTCATTTATCAACTTGTTAAAGGTGTTGGATAATGACTGCTCATTTCCGTCAAGCGCTAAAACATCCACTACAGCACTTTTTCTATCTGATTGTTTTTTCAAATGCTTGAGCAAATCACTTTCATCCATGGGTGTTATGGGATGTTTCGACATGGTCGGATGCCTGTCTAAACGGTAAGTGACCCCATTAACTCTTGCAAATAAATTACCAAATACTACAAAACGATTTAGCCTTGGCATACCTACCAGCAATGGAATATACCTGCTTTCAAAATAGTTGGCCGCAATATCAAGTGCCAATCCAATACTACCTGTTTGTGGAGAAGAATCGAAAGTGGAACATATTTTATAATGGAAATATTCTGCACTCAACGCTGCCATTTTTTTAAATATAGCTGGCAAATTATGGTACAACTGTTCCGGTGAAAGACTTCTGCTGATTCCTGCTACGCCAGCAACCTGCGGCCGTTGATTGGCAAATAATTTATTTTTAAAACTGAAATTCCTTATAGCCTCAATTGTTGGTGGCTCCATGAATAAAACGGTCGGGATACCCATCAAAGACACTGCCTCCATTACATCGGTTGAGCCGGTAAAATCGTCTCCATAAAATGCCAGCTTTAAAAATGACGGACTACTTTTTTCCATAAAATTCCAGTGCTTTTTTTATCTCAGGGTATGTGTCGGCAATGTTGGACAATTGATTTCCTTTCATGCCTTCGCTCCAGGCAATCTTAATACTTTCTACACCCGCCTTCATGCCATCGGGATGTGCCGTAATGCCGCCGCCACATAAATACATCAGGTTGGTATTGCCCACTAATTTGAATGTATCAGCCGCTTGGTCGGCCCATTGTCCACTTGATACTACCGGCATTACCTGGTAAGAACCTCCTGCGTCATTCTGGCAACTTGCGATTGACTTAAGAACAGATTCGTCACTTTCACAAAACTTATTTCTCAGGCCATTGGTGTGTAAATGATCTACTCCTGCTAGGCTAAATATTTTTTTATATACTTGAAACGTTATGCCCATTAATTCGGGTCTATAAAACATTCCCCAACCATTTCTATGACCATGAATGGGCAGTTGCGAAAAATCGCTCATGTACTTTGTGGCCGAAATTCCTACCCAGTTTAAACTCAACATTATACAAGTGCCTCCATGAGCCAGCACTATATCGTGCCTTCGTTTCATATCGTCTATCTCGCCGCTGATATTGAACGCAAACATTACTTTTTTACCGGTCTCATCGGCCCTCCGGTTAATTACATCCATGCAGCATTTTACCCTTTTTTCAAACGGAGAATGGGGCGGATCAGCCAGCAATTCATCATCTTTTATAAAGTCGAGCCCGGCTTCAATTAAGCTTTTAGCTTGTGCGCCGGTAGCTTCAGGAGATAAGCCTACACTGGGTTTTATAATAGTACCGATAATGGGCCGATCGTACACGCCGGTTAGTTTTTGTGTTCCCGCAATACCAAATTTAGGCCCGGCGTAGTGCTGTTTATATGCTGCCGGAAGATCAATGTCGATCAATTTAATACCAGAAAACTGCGATAACTCAAATAGGTTTCCAGCTACCGTTGCCATCAACGTAGGTAAATTACTCCCCACGTTTTCATAGTTCCAGGATATACCAACTTTTGCTCTTTGAAATATTGGTTTTAATTGACCGGCGGGTGATTTTGAATCTAATAAAAACGGAACATCAAATGAACCGATTGGCTCAATAAAATCTACTTTAGCGCCAAATTTTTCTGTTAGTTCAGCGGTTTCTCCCGGCACTTTTACAAAAGTTCCGGATGATTGCTCACCGGCCATGATTGCCACTGCATTTTCAAGTGGAAATGAAGTTTCAATAACGTAGGTTGCTATTATTCTTTCTGTCATCATGTATCGTTTATCGTTTACTGGGTACCTAAAATCTAATGTCAAAAGTTCTCCGCTCACCTTTCTCATTTTCCAACACTAGCGCATCCTTTTCTAATGGATTGGGTACTGGTGTGTATATTATAAATTTTGGTTTAAAGGCAGTTATTTTTTTAAGCAATTCATATACAGGTGATTGGCCATTTGTATTGATAATTCCTTTTTCACC
The DNA here is from genome assembly GCA_026786345.1 of Chitinophagaceae bacterium. Taxonomy (GTDB): domain Bacteria; phylum Bacteroidota; class Bacteroidia; order Chitinophagales; family Chitinophagaceae; genus Segetibacter. The sequence goes on along the minus strand of JAJAYD010000257.1, from coordinate 28 downwards.
AATTGTTTCGTAAAAGGTTATTTGCGCT